>NZ_JBTTIO010000007.1:0-113247 GCF_058323355.1 Thiogranum sp. | reverse complement strand
GCAACAGGGCATGTTTGCTGAGTATGAAGCCTATGGTGTGGAAGATCCCAGAATTTCCTGCATCGATGGTGAATACCTGATTACCTACAGCGCCTATTCACGCCACGGTGTGCGCATCGGCCTGGCGAAAACGCGGGACTTCCGATCGGTCGAGCGGGTTTCGCTGATCACGCAGGCGGACATGCGTAATGTCGTTATTTTTCCGCAACGTTTCGGCGCTCGATATGCCCGCCTGGATCGTCCGCATTCGGAGATCAGTCCCTGGTCGATATGGTTATCCTGGTCACCGGACCTTGTGCACTGGGGCGATTCCGAAGTGGTGATGAAACCGCTGCAATATCACTGGGACGAAACCAAGATCGGTCCCGGTGCGACCCCGATCCGCACTGAGCGCGGCTGGCTCAGTATCTACCACGGCGTATTCGAGACCATGGACGGGGCGGTCTATCGCCTCGGCGTGGCGCTGCACGACCTCGCCAATCCGGCAAAGATTATTGGCGTCTCGGATGACTGGGTGCTGGCGCCGCAGGACCCCTGGGAGATTACGGGCTATGTACACAACGTCGTCTTTAGTTGCGGTGCGGTCGCGGATGACGACGGCGGCGTAACGATTTACTGGGGTGGCGCGGATAGCGTGATGTGCGCCGGGACCGCGCGCCTCGACGACCTGGTAGACCTGTGCCTCAGCAACAGCCGGCCAGCGTATTACAAGTGACCGGATGAGGACGCAAGCAGTAACATTACCTGTCACCACCAAGTAACACCCGAACTCACCAGTTTTCAACAGGTTGGATTTTCTGGAATATATCTGTCGTGGTTTGGCGACAGATAGGGCGTTCCCGGGTTTTCACGACGGGTTCAGAAAGGCTTTATTACCATATGTTTTTACAGACTTTATTGCTCGCATGTTTCCGTCTGGCGTAGCTATTGCTTGTATATGGAGTTATTGCTTGCTTTGTCCTCTATTGTCTGGTTCCCGTAACTGACCTGCAAAGGAGTCTGAAATGAATACACCGCTTACCATTTTCCTCCTTCTTACCCAGGCGGCCTGTCTGGTCCTGATCATCACTACCATCAAGGGGTGGTCTGCCAGAGTGCGAAATGACTCGCGTCAATTGACGCACTTTCTGGACCCGGTAGAACATTAATTTTTCAGGAGGCCCGGGTTGGAACAATTGCCCTGGCTTTTCCTGTTACGCTTTCATTACGATATAGCCACTCGGGCATTCCTGCGCGCATAATCCGCAACCCTTGCAGTAGCCATAGTCGAACACGTAGTGTGAGCCATCGGCGGCAACATCCTGTGTTTTCAGTACCGCAACATCAGGGCATAGTGTCCAGCAGTTGTCGCAGGCAAGGCAGTTACCGCAGGAGAAGCAGCGTTGCCCCTCGTAAGTTGCCTGCTTTTGTGTCAGGCCACTCTCGATCTCGATAAATTTTCTGCGCTCGGTAACATCGAGCAATTGCACTTCAGTGCGCGCTGCCGGTTCGTAATAGTTCAGGTTAAGTTGTTCAACGGGAATCGGCTCAGCATGGTTCTCCGGCGGGTTGCCTGTTGTTTCCCTGAGAAAATGATCTATCGCTATGGCGGCCCGCCTTCCGTCACCAATAGCTTCACTGACGGTTCCGCGGTCACCGCGAGCATCACCCCCGGTAAACAGTCCGGGCTGATCGGGGAAATGTCCCCACGCATCCACACGGAAATACGAGCGCTGGCCAAGCAGGGTCCTGACGCCTTCGGGGTCGACCGTCTGTCCAATGGCAGGGATAACCTGTTCCACGTGCAATATGGATTCGGTTCCTTCAAAGGCCACGCGCTTTAACTGGCCGCTGGCGTCGGGCAACTTTTTCATATGCACCAGTTCCAGCCCGACCACCTGCTCACCGCGCAGGATAAGTCGTTGCACACCACGGTGCTCGTGGATGATGACGCCTTCCTCAAGGCCCTGGTCGATTTCACGACGGATCGCGGGCATGGCATCTTCTTCCGCTACGCCGGGTCCGGGAATCGCCTTGTGCGAGATGATGTGGACTTCCGCTACACCTGTCAGTTTCAGTACCCGCGCAAGGTCGATGGCCGTGTTGCCGGCGCCGACGATAGCGACACTGGACCAGCCGGGTATGGCGCCAATATCCATCCATTCTTTCAACAGTGACAGGCCGACGTGCAGGTCGTGCGGTGTGGCGCCGTCGATGCTCCACTCACGGCTGCGTTGTGTTCCGATACCCAGGAACACGGCACTGAAGCTGGCCTGCAATTCCTCCAGGGAGAAATCGCGTCCCAGACGCTGCCCCGGCATGAACTGAATGCCCTGGGCCAGTATACGGGAGAGTTCCTTTTCCACGACGTCTGATGGTAGCCGGTAAGGCGGAATGGCACTGCGGAGTAGTCCGCCGGCCTGCGGCAAAGTCTCGAACAGTTGCACGCGGTAACCACGCAGCAGCAGGTGCCAGGCCGCCGAACAACCGGCTGGCCCGGCCCCGACCACGGCCACTTCGGGCGCGCCTTCCGGGATATCAACAGGCGGATACGCCCAGTCTTCCTCCAGCGCCATGTCACCGAGAAAACGTTCAACATGATGAATGGCGATGGCTTCATCATAACTCCCGCGGTTACAGGCTGTTTCACAGGGGTGGTGGCAGACGCGTCCGGTAATGGCAGGCATGGGGTTGGCGGCAATGATATTCCCCCAGGCCTCACGGAAGCGTTCCTGTTCTACCAGTGCAAGATACGCCTGTGCATCTTCGCCAGCCGGGCAGGCGCTGCGACAGGGTGCCGCTGCATGCCGGTGTACCGGTTGTTGCACCCGCCATGAGCCGGTATCGAACTGCAGCGAGGTACCCGGCCGGGCAAAACTGCCGCGGGTGATTTTTATGCCCATCGCATGCCTCCACGCCGCACTGTATCCGCACCCTCGGTGTCCAGGGCATCCGCCTGCTGTTGCCCATGCAGGCCATAGCGTTCGATGTTGTAATCCGCCAGTGCCTGCAAATGTTCAAGTTCTTCTCTGGCTTTCGCGCTATCGGCAAACAGGTGCCGGAAACGCGTCTGCAGGCCCAGATAATCTGTGACCGGGCGCTGTTTGCGAATCGGCATCACGCTGACGACACCACCTCGTTCCAGTTCGATCAGCGGGAACAGCCCGGTCTGCACGGCGAGGCGTGCAATCTCGATCGTCAGCGCGCCATCGTGTCCCCAGCCCAGCGGGCAGGGGGTGTGGACGTGCAGGAATGTCGGCCCGTCGATCGCCAGTGCACGGCGTACCTTTTTGTGGATATCAGCCGGGTAGGCCACGGATGCCGTGGCGGCGTAAGGAATATGGTGCGCGGCAACGATCGATACGATGTCCTTTTTCATGTGCCGTTTACCCATGCTCTCCCGGCCCGCCGGTGAGGTGGTGGTGGCCGCTGCGTGGGGCGTTGAGCTGGAGCGCTGTATGCCGGTATTCATGTAGGCTTCGTTGTCGAAACAGACGTACAGCACATTGTGTCCGCGTTCCAGCATCCCCGACAGGGCCTGGAAACCGATATCGAACGTGCCACCGTCGCCACCCATGGCGATGACCCGCGTCGACTTTCCCTGTGCTTTCAATGCCGCTTCCATACCCGCGCCGATCGCTGCGGCGTTGGCAAACAGCGAGTGCATCCAGGGCACCCGCCACGCTGACTCCGGCCAGGCCGTGGTAAACACCTCCAGGCAACCGGTGGCATTGGCGTAGATCACATCCGGTCCGGCGGACTCCGTAACCAGCCGTGCTGCCAGTGCTTCGCCACAACCGAGACAGGCACGGTGACCGGCTTCAAAACCACTGAAGCGGGGTTGTGAACGTCGCAGGCTGGTCAGAGGAATCTTCACGTCATCTGTCATGTCACGACGCCTCCGCGGGAAGTTTGCCTCTATCGAGGTCGAGGATATCGAAACCGGTTCCGCGGCCTGCTTCGACGGCTTCGAGCAGTTGTGACCAGATTTCTATTGGCACATCGCGACCCCCCAGACCCACGGCAAAGTTGAAGACCTGTGGCGGGTTGTTCATGGTGCTCAATGTTGCGCGGACTTCACTGCCAACGATGCCGCCGGCACCCGGTGACAGGGCTCTTTCCAGCACGATCAGGCGTTCGAGTCCCTGGCAGGCCTCGCGCAATGCCTGGTCCGGGAAGGGACGGAAGCTACGTAGCATGATCAGGCGTGCAGGGTTGTCACCTTCATGGGTTTCCATGGCTTCCTGAAGCGTGCCGGCAATGGAGCCCAGCGTGAGGACTGCGGTGGTGGCTTTTTCCGGCCCGGCAATGCGCAGCAGGCCTCCGGTGTCGCGGCCACTGATTTCCAGCCAGTCGTGTTGTGCCTGGACGATGACATCAGCGGCATCACGTAGCGCCTGGTGGTGATCGTGGCGCGTTTCGGTGAAGAACTCAGGCGATACCAGTGTGCCGACACTGAGTGGATTGGCCGGATCCAGGCGTCGGGCAAAGTTGAAAGCAGGCAAAAACGCATCCACCTCTTGCGGCTCCGGCATGTCCAGGACTTCAAGCGTATGCGTGAGCGTAAAGCCATCGACGCATACCATCACCGGCAGTTCGCATTGCTCGGCAATGCGGAACGCCTGAATGGTCGTGTCCACGGCTTCCTGGTTGTCGGCGCAATAGAGTTGAATCCAGCCGGCATCACGTACTGCCATGGAATCCTGCTGGTCGTTCCAGATCGACAGCGGCGCCGATACCGCGCGGTTGGCGCAGGTCAGCACCAGCGGTATGCGCAGCCCGGCAATGTTGAACAGGACTTCGCTCATCAGCAGGATACCCTGCGACGAGGAGGCGGTGTAGGCGCGCGAACCGGCAGCCACCGCGCCCAGTGCGACCGAGGCCGCGGAAAATTCGCTTTCGACGCTGACCAGTTCGCACTCCAGTTCACCGTCCGCGACCAGCTTCGACAGGTTTTCCACGATGTGGGTCTGTGGCGTGATGGGGTAGGCGGACACTACCTGTGGCTTGCACAGGCTTACGGCCCGCGCGATGGCCTGAGAACCTTCAAGCGCTTGCTGCATGCTGCACGTCCTTCCAGTGTCCGGCCGGTACCTTGCCGGCGGCCTGTTCAATGAGACGGGTGTTACGTTCCAGTGTGTCGCCGCGGAAGCGTCCCGCCAGCGCCTTGATCAATGCCTGCCTGGGCAGCAATTCGGTGAGCGTCAGAAATGCGGCCAGCAGCGCCGTGTTGGGTACCGGCCTGCCCAATATTTCATTAGCCAGTGCGGAGGCCGGCAGGGTGATGACTTCGTAGCCGTTAACCGGCGTCAGTTGATCGGGTGTGCGGCCGGAATTGACCAGCACCCCAACGCCCGGGCGCAGGCCATCGAGTATACCGGGAACGTGCAGCAGGGCTTCATCCTGGATGATCAGGAAGGCAGGCTCCCTGACCTGGCAGCGGCGCCGGATCGGCTTGTCGTCGATACGCACAAACGCGGCCACCGGCGCGCCTCGCCGTTCCGCGCCAAAGCTGGGAAAAGCCTGTCCGTAACGGCCTGCCTCGAAAGCCGCCGTTGCCAGCAGGTAGGCGGCTACAACATTGCCCTGTCCACCACGTCCGTGAATCCTGATTTCAATCATGCATGTTTACCCTAAGCAGCATGGACAACTCCGACCTGGTGAGTAGTCTAGCTGCCAGTCGGCTGTGTGTCTCTGAGACAGATCAATTCCAGCAGTTTTTCCTTAACCGCCCGGGCCAGTTTTTGAACGGCTGACTGACTGAACGGGGTGTCAGGCGTGTCGCCGGCATCAAGGCCAAAAACAAGTATGTCGGGTAAGGCTTTATCCCGCTCCCGGTTTTCCAATGCCTGATACAGTGCCAGCGATTCGCGGATTCCGATAGCGTGGCTGGACAGCTGGACAGGGGCTGTTGTGATGTCATCTGCTGACAGTTCAATGACCTGTTCACGTTGTGATACATTGCTTCCCGCAACCGTCAGTGCATCGATAAGAATGATATGTTCGCTATGCGTCAACTGCTCCAGCAGGTCGTTGGCAGGGCGATCAAGCGTGCAAAGCACCAGCTTTTCCGGCATGAGTGCCTGCAGTTCACCCTCTCGCTCAAGTTGTTGCACTACCTCCCAGCCAAGCCTGTCGGCAGCGGAAGGGGAGCCGATGCCGATAACGCGTATCTTCCCGGTGAAGCATGCATTTGCCGGTATTCCGCCGTGCGGGGTTTTGTTTTGTTTGTGTTCTTCCGCAGTGGACAGATGCTCAATGTCCAGCTTCAGAAAATGTGTGGCGCAGGAAATACACGGGTCGTAGTTGCGAATGACTTTTTCCGCGTGCAGGCGCAGGTCGGTCTGGTCATGCTGCAGGCCGAATTGTTCCAGCGAACGCCGCAGATCTTCCTCGATCCGCGCCTGGTTCTGACTGGTGGGCGGCACAATGCGCGCCTGCGCTACCCGTCCGTCGGCATCCAGTTCGTAGCGGTGCCATAGCAGGCCACGCGGTGCTTCGGTGCAGCCAAAACCGGTTCCGGCGACCGGTGTGATTTCCTCGTCATCCATCGCAGTTTCTGCGTAGCTCTCCAGCAGACGAATGGCTTCGGCAATGGCATAGTGCATTTCAACGGCGCGCGCGACGATGCTGTGGAACATATTGCGGGAGGGGAAACGGATGCCGGTGTCATCCATCACCGAACGAACGGCATCGGGCAGTTTGTCCCGGTTCAGGTTGATACGCGCCAGCGGGCCAAGCAGGTAAGGCCTGTCATTCAACAGGCTGTGCAATGCCGTGGAATGGGGAACCTGGAATTCCCTGAAGTGTGCCTCGTATTCATCGATGCGGATGTCCAGTCCGTGGTCTGACACAATGCGGCCTTCATTCAGCGGGTACTCCGTTTCGTGGCGCAGGGCAACACAGACAAAATCCTGTTCATCACCGGGCAGATCCAGGGATGCCGTCCAGCCAACCAGTGCTTCGACATCCGCGAGTGCGTTCCTTAACCGCACAAGTATTTGTTCAACCCGATCAGCGGAAGGCGCCTTGTAAAATCCACCGGTGCGTACGCCGACCGGGTGAACGGAGCGGCCGCCGAACAGGGCAATAAGATCATTGCCCAGGCCTTGCAACATCAGGCCGCGCCGGACTTCCGCGGCGTGCTGTTCGGCCATTTCAATGATGCTGTTGAAGCCAAGAAAGTCCGGCGCCGCCAGCATGTGGATGTGCAGGCTGTGGCTTTGCAGCCATTCGCCGCAGTACATGACCCGGCGCATGGCGCGGATCCATGATGAAGTCTTGAGCTGGAAAATGGATTCAATGGCGTGTACAGCGGTCATCTGGTAGGCCACCGGGCAGATGCCGCAGATACGCGCCACGGCATCGGCTACCTCGTCATAGTTTCGTCCTTCCAGGAATTTCTCGAAATAACGTGGCGGCTCGTAGATGCGCAGGCGTAGTTCGTCAATGTGCTGATCGCGTATCTTCAGCTCCAGTGCACCTTCACCTTCCACCCGGGCCAGTACCGGGACGTTGATGTTAATGGTTCTATTGCTCATGCTGTTGACCCGGTGCGCTTTCCATTGAGAATGAACCACGCTTGCCAGGCGGTAGTAGAAACATACACAAGCCTTTTCCTGGCGCCTTTGCGCCCTGGCGAGAGAAATCGTGGCGCTTATGGGTGGGCATTAGTTGTGAAAGGCGGCTGCGCCACTATGAATAAACTGAAAACGCTGTCTCGCTTCATCCTTTTCCAGACCCAGTGCTTCAAACCGTTGTGACAGGGCGTCGACATTGATGTTTCCTGCCGGGCCGTAACAGCCATAACAGGCGCGCCCCAGCGACGGACAGAGTGCTCCACAACCGTTGCGGGTAACCGGTCCCAGGCAGGGCTTTCCTCTGGTAACCATGACACAGTTTGTCTGTGTGCGTTTGCATTCCTGGCACAGGCTGTCCTGTTGTACCGGTGGCAGTACGCCCGATAACAGAGCGCGGACTGTCGTGAGGATCTGTTGCTGATTGACAGGGCAGCCCCACAGTTCGAAATCCACCTTGACATGCCGGGTAATCGCGGTGGATTCATCAAGGCTGTGGATGTGTTCCGGGCTGGCATAAATGGCGGCAATCCATTGCGTTGTGTCCGCCATGTTGCGCAGGGCCTGTATGCCGCCGCTGGTGGCGCAGGCGCCGATACTGATCAGGTAACGGCTGTTGCGACGAATGCGCTCGATGCGTGGCAGATCGTCTGGCGTGGCAATACTGCCTTCGATAAAGGCGATATCCACGGGTATATCTTCATCCACCGGGCCAGCTTCGGCGAAATGTACAATGTCTACCTGCTCGCTCAGCGTCAGGAGATCTTCACCCATGTTGAGGAAGGCCAGCTGGCAACCGTCACAGGAGCTGAACTTGTGTACCGCCACTTTGGGTTTGTTTGCCATATCAGAAGCCCGCCTTGCCAAACAGGGGTTTGAGTTCGCCGTAGCTGAATACCGGTCCATCCTTGCAGATGTACTTCCCACCATACTGGCAGTGACCGCAATGACCCACGGCACATTGCATGTTGCGCTCCATGCTCAGCCAGATGTCATTTTCTGCGACTTTTTCCTCCAGCATGTGCCGGACCACGACACGCATCATACCTTCCGGTCCGCACAACATAACGCTGACGCGATCAGGATCAAAATCCAGCTGGTCGAACAGATCTGTTACCAGGCCGATGTGCCAGGGCCAGACGGGATCGCCCTGGTCCGCCGCCAGTAATACGGTGGTATCCGGCATCTCGCGCCAGCGGTCATAGCGCTCCCGCCAGATAAAATCGCTGGAATGCTTGACGCCCTGAACGATGTTCAGTTTGCCAAAACGTTCGCGTCGATTGGCAATGTAATTGATGACCGAGACTACCGGTGCACAGCCCAGTCCACCGGTGACTACGACAACATCGCGCTGTTCGGCGGCCAGTAACGGCCAGCCGCGACCGTAAGGTCCGCGTACGCCAATACACTCACCGGCCCTGAGGCGGGACATGGCCTTGCTGACCCGCCCCACGGCGCGAATAGTGTGGTCGATGATGTGCTCATCTTTCGGGTCGGAAACGATGGAAATGGGGATTTCGCCGACGCCATACAGGTACAGCATGTTGAACTGCCCGGGTTCGAACTGGTAGGCGGCCTGCGCCTGTGGATTGCTAAAGCGCAGGCGCAATGTGAACAGGCCGGGCGATTCCTCGATGCGTTCGACGATTTTAGCCTGTTGCGGCAGGTAGGGATTAGACATGATCCACTTCCCCGCAGATGATGGCGGCCTCTTCGGTGAGGTCGATGCCCACCGGACACCAGCTGATACAGCGCCCGCAACCGACACAACCGGAACGACCATACTGTTCGTGCCAGCTACCCAGCTTGTGGGTCAGCCACTGGCGATAGCGCAGCCGGGTATCACTGCGAATGGTGATCCCGTGGATATAGCTGTGGCCCTCGTTAAAACAGGAATCCCACTGCCGGTAGTGGGTGCTGCTGGTGCCATCCAGCACGGCTTCATCGAACTCGCTGTGACAGAAACAGGTCGGGCACACACTGGTGCAATTACCACAGGAAAGACAGCGTTCTGCAATGTCTTCCCAGCGCGGGTGATCGAGATTGTCGAACAAGGGCTGATTCAGATTGCGTGACGGCAGTCGTCGGGTCTGCTGTTGTACTGCGTGGCGGCTGGCAGCATCTGCGGCTTCGCGCTGCGCATCAGTGACGCTGTCGAGTTCAAGGCGGGACTGGATCGACAGGCCTTTTTCGGTGTGGGCCTCGACGATAAAACCGTCATCCAGTTCGGACAACGCAAGGTCATAGCCATAGCTGACCTGCGGACCATCACCGGTGGAGACACAAAAACAGGTTTCGGCAGGGTGGGTGCAATTGACTGCGACCAGCAGGAGTTTCTGCCGGCGCGCCAGGTAGCAGGGGTCGCGGTATGCCTGTTGCAGGAAGTGCCTGTCGTGAATGTACAGGGCGGCAATGTCGCAGGCGCGAACACCAATGACGGCAAGGGCTTCTGTGGCCGGGATGATTTCACTGAAGTCGAGCTGCCCTGCTTCGCCAGCCTGCGATTTCCACAACGGCTCACGGGGCGCAAACAACAGCGGTTTGAGCGCCTGCGGCCCGTTGGCCCAGGCAAAGTAACGGGCGTGTCCGGCAGGATTGAGCTGGTAGTGTCCGGGTGTCTGCCGGTCGCTGAGTCCTTGTGGCAGCCGCTCCACCGAGTCCATGACATCATAATGAATGGTATGGTCGCGAAGCTGCGGGCCAACACAGGTGTAACCTTCCTGTTGCAGGATGTCGACAAGACGCTGCAGGCGGGGGCGTGGCAGGAAGCCGGCGTTCGATAATGCGGCAGTCATGGCAATGTTCCCTTTACCTCCTGCGTTGATTTTGTGCTGTTGCCCGGTTGCTATTTGACAGGACAGACCATAGATTAACTCAATTGAACTTGCCGGTAGAAGCCTTTATGCCACTCACATTTATTTATCTGGTCATATTGTTTGTCATCGGTATTTTCCTGGTGGCGCTGATCCAGGTGGGGGCTATCACCATTGCCTTTGATAAGCTGGGCTTATCGCCGCAAGCCGGCATGCTGTTGCTTCTGGGGTCGCTGATCGGCAGTGGCATCAACGTTCCTGTTTACTGGCGCGAGTCTGGCTGGGAGGCGATTGCCGCCAGGCTCCCGCACAAGCCGGTTCCCTGGGGGTTTCCACGTATGGGTCCGCAGGGGAAAACACTTATTGCTGTCAACGTGGGCGGTTGCCTGATTCCGGTTGCCGTTTCCCTCTACCTGTTCACACATCACGGATACGGGGTGAGCGTCACAATGTTGGCGATAGCCATTGTAGCAACGGTCAGTTACCTGTTCAGTCGCCCGATTCCGGGGATGGGGATTGGCATGCCCCTGTTTGTCGCACCTGTTACATCGGTTATCGCGGCCCTTCTGCTCGACCCGCAGCATGCTGCGCCACTTGCCTACATCGGTGGCACGATGGGGGTGCTGGTCGGCGCTGACCTGATGCGCATGCGTGACATAGACCGGCTGGGTGTGCCGGTTGCGTCAATCGGGGGGGCGGGGACCTTTGATGGCATATTTTTTACCGGCATTATTGCGGCGTTGCTGGCCTAGACTGCCAGCTTGATCCAGCTCAATGGCATGCGCCTCCTGATGGTCTATGCTTGGAAGTGCAAAACGTGAGTTACCAGTTTCCGAAGATCATGTTGCCAGGGCTGTGCTCGTAAGGGGTGGATCCGGCTATGTGATTGTTGTGATACCCGTCAGCAACTCAACCATGAACTGCTGGTACACAGTCGTGGCGAGGATTTTCAGTCTTTGTTGAGTGGAGCACGACGTGGTTACTACAGCCACAGCTGAAATCGTGCATGGGTAAAGCACTATTGGCGTGAGCTATTACAGGAGGTGATTGACATGGCAAAGAAAGAAATGAAATCGAGTGAAGGTACCGAAACCAGGAAGGCGACACACACGCATGCCCTGACGCCTTTTGAAGAGATGGAGCGCATGTTCGGCAGCGTGCTGCCGCGGGTCGGGATTCGTCCCGCGCAGTGGGAGTGGCCCTCGTGGACGGAGATGACCGGGCTTGTTGAAGCGAAAATGCCCAGGCTGGATATTATCGAGCGGGACGACGAGGTGGTGGTCCGTGCAGAAGTGCCGGGCGTCGACAAAAAAGACCTCGATATATCCGTGACGGATCACACAGTAACGATCAAGGGATGCACCAAAGAGGAACGCAGCGAAGAGAAAGACGACTATTTCCGTTCCGAAATTTACCAGGGGTCGTTTGCGCGTACCGCCACACTGCCCTGCGAAGTGGACGGAGACAAGGCCAGGGCGAAGTTTTCGGATGGCATTCTGGAGCTGATCATCCCGAAGCTTGAAATATCAAAGCGCCACACGGTCAAGGTCGAGTAAGCCTGTCGGGCGCCGGTGTTCAGGCACCGGCGCCCGGATACTGACATCACAGGCTCAGGGGTCACTCTTCCTCGTGGCAGGAACCTTCCCGCATCCATACGCCTTTTTCCTCGCAGCGCAACAGTTCATCACCGCTGCAGACATACTGGCCGATGGGGTAGGACTTCCCATTGAAGTAGCAGGCGCTGGATTCAAGTTCCAGGTCGAGTGAGAGGTAGTCGTTATCAGCTTCATCAAAAACCGGGGAGTTTTTCAACTCCGGATCCGGGGCGCCGACATGAGGAATTTTATGCGTTTCTGGCATGGCCTTGCTCCTGTGAACATTGTTATCAGCTTAACCCAAGACTAGTAAATACTACGTATCAGTCCAGTATGAAATGATCAGGGTCAATATCCATGACCGTGATAGAGATCCTGCACTCGAGGACGATCATGGAAGGAGGATAAGGAAATGGCAGAGAAACTGACAGTGAAATCACTATCCGCTGAAGTGGATGCATTGCGTAAACGTCTGCGTACACTGGAAACAGGCTTCGAGCGCAAGCTTGAACAGGCGATGGAAAAGGCTGCGGAGAAACTGAAGGCGCGGATTGAGGCCTCGGACGGACCCGCTATCAGGCTCCAGGGGCACGGCAGTGCTGTCGACGTAGATGCCAGGCACAGGCTGATTGCCGAATGCGCCTACCTGCGCGCCGAGCACCGTGGATTTACGGGTGGCAGCCCCGAACAGGACTGGCTGGAAGCAGAACGGGAAATTGACCAGTTGTTGCTGCAGGGCTGGGTAAAGGATGAAACCCCGAAAATGACCGCCCGTGGCACCCAACCCCAACAGGAAAGCCGGGCGTGATACTGGCGGCAGATCTTTGACCTGCAGATTATTTATTCATCGCAGCTATGGCCGAGAAGGTTAAGTCCTTCAAGCAGGTAGTCAGCCAGCAGTGGGTGAGAAATAAGGTACTCTGCTGTGTTTTCACCCCAGTTCTGGCGGGCTTCCTGTAACGCTGCGACCCATTCGTTCGGGCTGAAGTCATTTCTCCCGATCCACATCAGTGCAACCAGCTCCTGCTGCTGATCCGGCTCCAGGTCGTCGACAGTTGCCTTGAATTCCTGGAAGACGGAATCACCGGTGTGGTCGGCCAGTACCTGCAGGGCCCAGTCATCTGCCGGGTTGTCGGGGACGTCCGGCAATACGACTTCTTCCTTACTGTGAAAGATTCGTGCCCGGGAAATCAGAAAGCAAACGATATCAGGATTCAGATTAAGCATGGCAACCCCCGTAATATTTTGTAGCCTGCTTAAAGGCTTGAACTTCTCTGTACTATAGTAAAGCACACTTTGAACGTGCCATGTTTGATTTGCCTCAGAACACAACACAACTGGCACCCTCCTCGCACACGGGGAGACCATGCAGAAGCGGTTTTTTGGGCTATTATTGGGTTGGGTAAGTTCATGCCGTGAACAAGGAGGAACATGCGATGAGAGTCTCTGAAGTGATGACTGCCAGGGCGATATGTTGTACCCCGCAAACTGACCTGGAAACCGTGGCGATGCAAATGTGGAATGGTGACTGTGGTTCCATTCCGGTGATGAACGATGACGGAATGCCCGTTGGCATAATTACCGACCGCGACATCGCCATGGCCGGTGCACTGCAACACAAACCCTTGTGCGAGATATGCACCAGCGATGTAATCAATGGTCACGAGGTGAAGTGCTGCAAGGCCGAGGACAGTATCGATTCCGCACTGCAGGCAATGAGCGAGGCGCATGTGCGCCGTTTACCGGTCGTTGACGATAGCGGTTGCCTGCAAGGTATTCTTTCAGTTGATGATGTAGTTGTCTGCGCCGAGCGCGGCAAGCGTGGTGAAGGAAAGCCCGAGCTGTCTTTCGATGACGCCATTATGACCCTGAAGGCGGTTTGCAAGCACCATTAGGGGGCGGCTGTTCGTGAAAGTCACTGCAGCGCTGGAACTCCCCTCTCCCCGGGGGCGGGGGGTCAGTGCCTGCTGTGGGACAGCCCAAGTTGCTCCAGCAACTCAGGCATCTTTTCCAGCGCCGCTTGTCGGCCCCGCTCGATTTCCTGGTCAGGGTGGGAAAAATCAGCCCACTGTCGGAAACCGGTTACCGGCTCGATCAGCAGGTCGGCAAACTGGGCCTTGTACTGGCGCAGGTACAGCGATTTTATCCTGATCGACCAGTCGAGCATCCCGATGACTGTAGACGGCCTGAGATCCGGGCTGCGTTGGCCACCGACGTTGATTTCGCTGCGTAGCTACTATTCTTGGTTAACGGAATAACGACAGAGACAGCCATGAAAATAACCTGCCTCGACACCTCCATTGCACAGCACATCTGGGAAACCAGATACCGCCTGGAGCTGGGCGGTGTACCGCAGGAGCGCAGCATCGAGGATAGCTGGGGCCGGGTGGCCAGTGCACTGGCTTCCGTCGAGGCGCATGATGCCGGTTTCTGGGAGGAGCGCTTTTACAGCATCCTGGAAGATTTTCGCTTTCTCCCCGGTGGCCGTATCCTCGCCGGTGCCGGGAGTGGCCGGCGCGTGACCCTGCTGAACTGTTTTGTCATGGGGATTATCGATGATTCCATGGAGAGCATCTTTGACCAGCTCAAGGAAGGCGCCCTCACCATGCAGGCAGGTGGCGGCACGGGTTACGATTTTTCAAATCTGCGTCCAGGGAACACCATCGCTCATGCCAGCGGCCGCATTGCGTCAGGTCCGGTTTCCTTTATGCGCATCTGGGACGCCATGTGCGCGACGATTATGTCGACAGGTGCCCGGCGCGGCGCCATGCTTGCCAGTCTGCGTTGTGATCATCCTGACATCGAACATTTTGTCGAGGCCAAGCGAACCCCCGGTGAATTGCAGCACTTCAATATTTCGGTGCAGGTAACGGACGCTTTTATGCAAGCGATAGATCAGGATGCGCTCTGGCCGCTGGTGTTTCCACTCGACAGCCTTGAGCAGGACAGTCCGGGCGAAACCATTATGCGCGCGTGGACCGGACAGCGCGAAGCGGTGCCTTGCAGGATCATCAGGCGGGTGCCGGCACGTGCTCTCTGGGAACGTATTATGCGTGCCGCTTATGATACCGCCGAGCCAGGTGTGTTGTTTATCGACCGCATCAATGCGCTCAATAATCTGGCTTACCGTGAACAGATCACCACCACCAATCCCTGCGGAGAGATTCCTTTACCACCTTATGGTGCCTGCGACCTTGGGTCGGTCAACCTGACCCGCTTTGTTGTTGAGCCCTTTACCACCCATGCACACCTCGATATGGAGGGGATCCGTGAGACTGTAAAGATCGCTGTCCGTCTACTGGACAATGTCATCGACTGCTCTCATTTCCCCCTGCAGGCGCAGGCTGAACAGGCGCAGGGATCGCGTCGTATCGGGCTTGGTATTACCGGTCTGGCAGATGCGCTGATCATGCTGGGACTGCATTACGGCAAGGCTGGTGCGCGTCACAAGGCAGAACAGATTATGCAAACGGTTTGTCATGCCGCTTACCTTGCTTCGATTGAACTGGCTGCCGAGAAGGGCTGTTTCCCGTATTTCGACACAGAGCACTATCTTCAGAGTGCATTTATCCAGTCGTTACCGGCATCAATCCAGCGGGGTATCCGGGAGCAGGGAATCCGCAACAGCCATCTCACGGCAGTTGCACCGAACGGCACCATCAGTCTGCTGGCGGGCAATGTGTCCAGTGGTATCGAGCCGGTATTCGGTTTCAGACACCATCGACGTGTGCTGGACCAGGGCGGTGACTATGAAACCTTCGAGGTGACAGACTATGCTTACCGCTACTGGCACAAGCTGACGGATGAACCCTTGCCGGACTATTTTATTGATGCACGGGCACTGTCTCCCGCTGCACACCTCGCTATGCAGGCGGCATTACAGCCGTTTGTTGACAATGCCATCTCCAAAACGATCAACGTGCCGGAGGACTATGCCTTTGAGGACTTCCGTTCGCTGTATGAAGATGCATACAAGGCGGGTGTAAAAGGCTGTACCACGTTCCGCCCCGGCCCTGTGCGCGGGGAAATCCTGTTATCCGGCAAGCAGGTGCGGAAGGAGGAGGGCGCACCGTTGACGCACTGTTGCAGTATTGAACGGGAAGAAGACTAGCGGCCTCTGGTTAATCCGTATCACGCCCCGGCTTTTTACTGAAACCCACGCCATGATGATCCCGCTCCTCAAGTGGTACACCTGCCGTGAGTTCTTTTGCCGCCGCGGTATATTGCATTCTCAGTCCTGCCAGGGTGCGCAAACGCAGTTGTACCTGGCCATTTGCCGTGTCTTCCGGAAACAGCCCGTCACTGCCGGCTTCACCGGCCGCGGTGCCGGTGAGCAACTCAAGCGCCTGGTCAGCATGCTCGATTGCGTAGATGCTGAAGCGGTTTTCACGCACGGCGTCGACGACGTTAGAGCGCAGCATCAGGTGTTTCATATTGCTCGCCGGTACCAGCACACCCTGATCGCCACTGCTCCGGCTGAAGTGCCTTGATATCAGCCATGATTTCAGTTTGCTTTATTTATCATGGCACTACCAGTTATATTCTTGTTCCAGGTCAAGGTTACTGACTGGAAAAGTATAGACCTTTGGCATATACAAAGGGGTGTACTGTTTACCCGTAAAAATCCGACAATGCTCCATCAGGAGAAGGTATCCCGGTGAATGACGAGTTGATATGGAGGTTTGATGTTGCGGTGATCGAATGGCTGATCATCCTCGTCATGTTGGTTATTCTGGCTGTTGTGGGCGCTGTAGTTGCGAAACGTTCACTTGGCGCATTCAGGAATCTGGATGGCCAGTCAGACGGGTGGGGGGAAATATCCGATAGATGGCATGTCGAAAGCATTAATGAGGTTTTCGAAACACTTGCAACGACTCCGGCTGGCCTTTCAAATGAAGAGGCGGATAGCAGGCTCAAAAAATACGGGATCAACCGGCTTCCCGAGCCGAGGGTACACAGTCCTTTATTGCGGTTTTTCTACCAGTTTCACAATGTACTGATTTATGTGCTGATGGCAGCAAGTGCTGTCACGGCCATGCTCGGGCACTGGCTGGATGCCAGCGTGATCCTGGGAATTGTCCTTGCTAATGCTGTGATCGGCTTCTTGCAGGAGGGCAAGGCCGAGAATGCCCTGAAGGCGATACGCCAGATGCTTTCTCCGACGGCCATGGTGTTGCGTGATGGCCGACAGACGAAGATTCCGGCGGACGAACTGGTGCCCGGTGATGTCGTGTTGCTGCAATCCGGTGACAAGGTCCCCGCCGATCTTCGGCTGTTCCGCGTCAAGGGACTGCAAATCCAGGAGTCTATCCTGACAGGTGAGTCGGTGGCAGTGGAAAAGAATACCGATCCTGTCGCACAGGATGCCGTGCTCGGTGATCGTCGCTGCCTGGCTTATTCGGGTACCCTGGTGACCCATGGCCAGGGGGGCGGCGTCGTTGTGGCAACCGGTGCACATACCGAGATTGGACGTATCAGCATCCTGGTGTCGGAAGTTGAGTCACTCACAACGCCACTACTACGTCAACTGGCCCGGTTCGGCCGCTGGCTGACGGTTGTGATTCTGGGTATCGCCGTTATCACCTTCGCTTTTGGTGTAATGGTTCGTGACTACATCATGGCGGAAATGTTTCTTGCCGCCGTTAGTCTTGCCGTTGCAGCAATCCCTGAAGGTTTGCCCGCTATTATGACAATTACCCTGGCGATCGGTGTACAGCGGATGGCTCGGCAGCATGCCATTATCCGCAGGTTGCCAGCGGTTGAGACGCTGGGGGCGGTAACGGTAATTTGTTCTGATAAAACCGGGACCCTGACGCGCAATGAAATGACCGTCCGTACGGTTATTACCACCCAGGGTGCGTTTGATCTCGGTGGTACGGGATATGACCCACACGGTGCGGTCACATTGGACAATCGGGAAGTGCTTCCGTCAGACAGACCGCTGCTGCTGGATGCGGCGCGGGCTGCGCAGTTGTGTAACGACGCATCGCTGGAACAAAAAAACGCTGAATGGCTGGTCAATGGCGACCCGATGGAAGGGGCGTTGCTGGTGGCAGGCCTGAAGGTTGGCCTGGATCCTGAAGTGGAGCGTAAACATTATCCACGTACGGATCTTATTCCATTTGAATCCGAGCATCGCTTTATGGCCACGCTGCACCACAGCCACTCCGGTAGCGCCTTCATTTTTCTCAAGGGTGCGCCTGAGCGCGTACTGGACATGTGTGCATGGCAGCGAACGCCTGATGGCGACCAGCCCCTGGACAGGAACTATTGGGAATCCGGTATTGATGAAATGGCGCGGCAAGGTCAGCGTGTGCTGGCCATTGCGGTTAAACCGGTCGATTATGAACAAACCGGCCTGGTCTTCACTGATGTGGAAAATAACCTGTGCATGCTGGGTCTGTTCGGCCTGATCGATCCCCCTCGTGAGGAAGCCATTAGTGCGGTACAGGCCTGTGAAAAGGCCGGTATCCGGGTAAAAATGATTACCGGTGATCATGGCACCACGGCATGTGCCATCGCACGGCAACTGAAACTTGTCAATACTGATGCTGTAGTCACCGGCCAGGAACTCGAATCCATGAGTGATGATGAGTTGCGGCAGCGTGTGCTGATTGTTGATGTGTATGCGCGTGTTAATCCGGAACACAAGTTACGCCTGGTCAAAGTGTTGCAGGAGCAGGATCTGATCGTGGCCATGACTGGGGACGGCGTCAATGATGCTCCGGCCCTGAAAAGAGCTGACGTGGGTATTGCCATGGGCCGCAATGGTACGGAAGCTGCAAGGGAAGCTGCCGAAATGGTGCTGGCCGATGATAATTTTGCCTCGATCATCCATGCGGTGAAAGAGGGTCGCACGGTCTATGACAACCTCAAAAAGGCTATTCTTTTCATTCTGCCGACCAATGGTGGTGAGGCGTTGATCATTCTGGCTGCCATCCTCTTTGGGTTTCACCAACTACCGTTAACCCCGGTGCAGATACTCTGGGTAAATATGGTAACGGCGGTAACCCTGGCGCTGTCGCTGGCGTTTGAACCGCCGGAAAAGAATGTAATGCAGCGCCCGCCACGTGATGCCCGCGAACCAATGCTCGGCCCGCACCTTGTCTGGCGTATCGCGTTTGTCTCCGTTATTTTGATGAGTGGAACCTTTGGGCTTTTTATCCGGGAAGTGGAGCAGGGTGCCAGTATCGAACACGCACGCACGGTTGCCGTCAACACCCTGGTTATGTTCGAGATATTTTATTTGTTTAATTCGCGCTACATCACGGGTCCGGTATTCAACCGGGAAGGATTCACCGGTAACAGGTATGTCCTGATGGCCATTGGCGCACTTGTAATGTTTCAGCTGGCCTTTACCTATCTTTCACCAATGCAGACCTTGTTTGGTACCACGGCGATTGGCTTTGATACCTGGCTGATAATCCTGCTGGTCGCGTCGTCGGTATTGTTCCTGGTAGAGCTGGAAAAGTTTTATGTGCGCATGAGGGAGCGGAAATGAGGGGTAGCTGCAGCGACAGGATTGCCGGTCCCCTGGCTTTGTTCCAGATCAATGTTCCTGGCTGGCAAAGTACAGGCCTTTGGCATCTATACTAAAAATATGCAGTACGCTGTTGACCTGTAAAGGGAGCGCCCTCTGATTCATGCGACCGACAGCCTTGAACGCTGGGAACATTTCCCGCATGAGGCCGATGTGGGTGTGCGGGGTATCGGCAGTGACGTGATGAGCGCTTTCGAACAGGCGGCACTTGCCTTGACCGCCGTGATTACTGACCTGCAACGTGTTGAGCCGAAAATGCAGCTGGAACTGACCTGCCAGGCACCCGATATGGAGTTGCTTCTGTACGACTGGCTCAACGCCCTGGTCTATGAAATGGCGACCCGACACATGTTGTTCAGCCAGTTCAGTGTCGACATCGACGGTACACAGCTTCGGGCACGCGTCCGGGGCGAACGGATCGACAGAGCCCGTCATCAACCGCGCGTGGAAGTAAAGGGTGCGACCTTAACCGAACTGAGGGTGGAACAGGGCAGCGACGGTCTGTGGCGCGCCCAGTGCATACTCGACGTGTGATACCGGAGGCAGCCGATCATGGATATCAATCTGTTCAAGCGCCAATCTGAAAGCGAATGGCTCATCGAAGCGCACAACGGTATGCGTGTCCCTGGCATTATCTACGCCAGTGAAGACCTGATTCGCGACATGGACCACAAGGTCTACGAACAGGTGGTCAACGTCGCTACCCTGCCAGGCATCGTCAAGGCGTCTTATGCCATGCCCGATGCGCACTGGGGCTACGGCTTTCCCATAGGCGGTGTCGCCGCCTTCGATGCCGACGCCGGTGGTGTGGTATCGGCCGGTGGGGTGGGCTTCGATATTTCCTGCGGGGTCCGCACCCTGACCACCGGCCTGTCTCGCGAGCAGGTGCAGGCGTATGGTCGGGAGCTGGCGGATGACTTGTTCGTGTCGATCCCGGCAGGTGTTGGCAGTACCGGACACCTGCGTCTCAATGCCCGACAGATGGATGACATGCTGAACGGCGGCGCACGCTGGGCGGTCAAACAGGGTTATGGCCGGGAAGAAGATCTTGAACGGATCGAAGAGCACGGCTGCATGGCCGGTGCCCAGGCTGATATCGTGTCCGGGCGCGCGAAAAAACGTCAACGTGATGAAATGGGTACCCTGGGCTCCGGCAACCATTACCTGGAAGTCCAGGAAGTGGCGGAAATCTACGACGCCAAAACTGCGGCGGCGTTCGGGCTGCGTGCCGGTGAAGTGGTGGTCAGCATTCACTGTGGCTCACGCGGACTGGGGCACCAGATCGGAACCGAATACCTGAAGCATATGGCGGTGGCGGCACATCAATACAAGATAAGCCTGCCTGACCGTGAACTGGCCTGTGCACCCCTGCAGTCGCCGCTGGGACAGGAATACCTGGGCGCAATGCGTGCCGGCATTAATTGCGCGCTGGCCAATCGGCAGATCCTTACCCACTTGACCCGCCGCGCATTTGAACGGGTATTCGGCGGTGTAGATCTCAACCTGATCTATGATGTGTCACACAACACCTGCAAACAGGAAACTCACCGCATCGAGGACACACACCAATCACTGTTTGTGCATCGCAAGGGTGCCACGCGCGCCTTCGGACCGGGGCACCCCGAATTGCCCGCCGTATTCAGCAGCACCGGACAACCGGTGCTGATCGGCGGCTCGATGGGCACCGCGTCCCATATCCTGGCCGGCCTCGCAGAAAGCGAATCGCGAGCCTTTTCTTCAGCCTGTCACGGCGCCGGTCGTGCCATGAGCCGCCACCAGGCGGCAAAGCTGTGGCGCGGCCGCCAGCTGGCCGATGAGCTGGCCGCACGCGGCATTCTGATCCGCAGTCACTCGTCACGTGGCGTCGCCGAGGAAGCACCCGGCGCCTACAAGGATGTCACCGCCGTGGTGGACGCGGCTGAACATGCCGGTCTGGCGCGCAAGGTGGCGCGCCTGACACCAATGATTTGTATCAAGGGCTGATTGCGATGTTGGCTAAACAAAGTTCGGCTGCCTGGGGACGGTCTGATTCAGTCGTCCGGGGTTACGGGTGTAACGAAGCCCTCGGGTTTTACAGCCATTACGTCGCAGCTTACGTGATCCAGAACCCGTTCAGCGGTGTTGCCAATCAGCAGCCCGGGGATGCCGGTTCGGGCCAGTGTACCCATGACCACCAGGTCGGCCTGTTCACGCTGTGCCACTTCTACTATCACATCTCCGGGGTTGCCCGTCTCGATGTGGACCCGTTCACCGGCAACCGTGTAGTCAGCCAGAAGCTTGTGCACACCTTCACGGTGCAGTATAAGCATCTCGTCCTGGTACTGACCCATATCCGGCTCCACACCTGCGTCAATATCCGGGCTATACAGGTCGGCATTGGCTATCAGGGGGGTGGCATGCACCACGTGCAGTTCCGCGTCTTCGATGCTGGCCAGTGAACTGGCGAGATCGAGAATATTGCGGTTGAGCGTGCTGTTGGGTTCCTTGTCGGGAAACGGGTCCACGGCGGCGAGGATACGTCGGTAGGCGGGGTAGGATGCCGGTTTGACCATCCACAGTGGACAGGGGCATTTGCGCATCAGATGCCGGTCTGTCGGGTGAAACAACACGGCGCCGGGTCCAGTCACGCGCTGGGTGGCCTTGATGACCAGGTCGTGCTGATGGCGCAGTACGTTACGGATGATCGCCAGGAAAGGTGTGTCATTCCACTCCACCGACACACTGACGGTGATGCCATCCTCGCGAAGTGGCGCAAGGCGCTTGTCCAGGTTCTTATACAGTTTGCGCTCGACAATAGCCTGCAGTTCCTGCGGGTGTAACGCGGTGACCATCATGCGCAACTCCTGAGGGAGCTTTTCCAGAACCACCAGCACGTGCAGGCTGGCTTCGTTGAGGAGTGCAAGCATTGCAGCCCGGTCCAGGGCCGGTTGCGCCTGATCGTCAGGATCCACTACAACCAGAATATTTTTGAAGCGTTTCATATCAGCATCTCCCGGGTTCCTGCCAGCAGTCGCTGGCTGTCCAGCCCATGTGCGGCTGTCAGGCGACGGGAATGATCGGTAATGGCGAGGTATTCCAGCCCGTGCTGCCTTGCTGCATCGGCCATGACCTGAAGCGAGGCGTGGCCATCGCTGGCGCGTGTATGCGTGTGCAGGTCGCCACGCAGGTCAGCGGTCTCAACCAGTGTCGATAGCAGGCCATCACGGGCCGCACGTTCAAGCTGCTCGAGATTATGGATGTCCAGTTCGTGGAACAGGGCATGTACGCGCCTGGGGCCAAGCCCCGGCAGTTTCAGTAACTCGGTGATGTCAGCAGGCAGCTTCCTGCGCAGTTTGTCCAGTGTGCGGCAATGCCCGGTATCGAGGATTTCATGAATCTTGTCAGCCAGATTTTTTCCGATGCCGGAAAGACAGGTAATGTCTTCACCGCGTTCAATCAGGGTGCGCGCACCGTTGCGGTAGGCACGGACCCGGAACGGGTTGTCACCCTCTATTTCGAGCAGGTCAGCGATCTCGTCGAATACTGCGGCGATATTTTCGTTATGAACCGGCATGTCCACCCCGCTTCAGCCGTCTGGCTATGGCGCCAATGATTACTATACTTTAGACAGATGCCCTTCCTGTTGATACGCGTCAATGACAGATTTTATCCAATCAACTATTTATTACACCATCACAAACGGGGATGACTCTCATGACAGAACGTGATCGTTATACCGTTGATACCCGATACTGGCACAAGCTGGACGATGGGCGGATACAGTGCGACCTGTGCCCACGCTTCTGCAAGTTGCACGAAGGTCAGCGTGGCCTGTGCTTTGTCCGTCAAAATCTCGACGACAGCATTGTGCTGACAACCTATGGCCGTTCCAGCGGTTATTGTATCGACCCGATTGAAAAGAAGCCGCTGAACCATTTTCTTCCCGGTACACCGGTGCTGTCGTTCGGCACGGCGGGTTGTAACCTGGCCTGCAAGTTCTGCCAGAACTGGGACATCAGCAAATCGCGGGAAATTGACACACTGGCTGACGAGGCTTCACCGGAACTGATCGCCAGTGCTGCCGAAAGACTCAATTGCCGTAGCGTCGCGTACACCTATAACGACCCGGTGATCTTTCATGAGTATGCCATCGATGTCGCAAAAGCCTGTCATGAAAAGGGAATCAGGTCGGTCGCGGTCACCGCAGGGTATGTCTGCCCCGAACCGCGCAAGGAGTTCTACCAATACATGAATGCCGCCAATGTTGACCTGAAGGCATTTACCGAGGACTTTTACCACAAGATTACCGGCTCGCACCTGGCACCGGTCCTGGAAACCCTGGAATACATCAAACACGAAACGGACGTGTGGCTGGAAACAACAACCCTGCTGATACCGGGCAAGAACGATTCAGACAAGGAAATCGACGAAATGACCCGCTGGGTGGTGGAGAAGCTGGGGCCGGATGTGCCCATGCATTTTTCCGCCTTTCACCCCGACTGGAAAATGATGGATGTACCACCGACGCCAAAGGAAACCCTGATACGCGCACGTGAGATCGCTATGAAGAACGGGGTGCGTTATGCCTACACGGGTAATGTGCACAATGAGGAAGGAGACAGTACCTATTGCCATCAGTGCGGGGAAAAACTGATCGGTCGCGACTGGTATGTACTGACGGAATGGAATCTTGACGCAGAGGGTAAATGCGTATCCTGCGGGACACCCTGTGCCGGTGTTTTTGAAGCAAGCCCTGGTGACTGGGGAGCAAAACGAATGCCGGTCAGGTTACGTGATTTTGCAGCATGACAGGCCCGGGCCATTTCGATATTAAAGACCGGGCGCTGGCAGAAGCGGGCTGTAAACGCATAGAGTGGGCCTGGCAGGAAATGCCGGTGTTACGCGAGCTCATGGCGCGTTACAGCCGTGAACAGCCGTTGAAGGGTATTCATCTGAGCGGATGCCTGCATATCACCACGGAGACCGCTAACCTGGCGCGGACCCTTAAAGCCGCAGGCGCGGAAGTGGTACTGTGCGCCAGCAACCCCCTGAGCACCCAGGACGACGTGGCGGCCGCGCTGGTCGAACACTATGGTATTCCTGTCTATGCAGTGCGTGGCGAATCAACCGATCGGTATTACCAGCATATCGATGCGGCGCTCGATCATCAGCCGGTTATAACCATGGACGACGGGGCCGACCTTGTCAGCCGGATTCATCAGTCGCGCCACGATCTTATTGACAATATGCTGGGGGGGACTGAAGAAACCACCACCGGTGTCATCCGGCTGCGTGCCATGGCCGGGGAGGGTGCACTACAGTTCCCGGTCATTGCCGTGAATGACGCCATGACCAAGCACCTTTTTGATAACCGCTATGGAACCGGTCAGAGTGCGCTGGATGGCGTGATACGCGCAACAAATATCCTGATCGCCGGCAAGACCTTTACCGTAGTGGGTTATGGCTGGTGTGGCCGCGGTATTGCCATGCGCGCCAAGGGTCACGGCGCCAGTGTCGTGGTGACCGAAGTCGAACCGTTGCGGGCGCTGGAGGCTGCCATGGACGGATTTCGTGTTATGCCACTGCTTGAAGCAGCAAAGCTTTCTGACTTTATCGTTACGGCCACGGGTGACAAACATGTTGTTGACGAGGCCCACTTTGAGGTGATGAAAGACGGCTGCGTGATGGCAAATTCAGGCCACTTCAATGTCGAGATCAATATCCCTGCACTGGAGGCAATGGCCGGCAGCAAACACCGGCCACGTGAATCTGTCGATGAATACCGGCTTGCCGACGGGCGACGGGTCTGCCTGCTGGCGGAGGGGCGGCTGGTCAATCTTGCCGCTGCAGAAGGACATCCTTCTGCGGTCATGGACATGAGTTTCGCCAACCAGGCGTTATGCGCCGTGTACCTGGCAAGGCAAACACAACACATGGATAACCGTGTCCACCCGGTGCCTGTTGAAATCGACCAGGAGGTGGCGCGGCTGAAACTGGCTGCAATGAATGTTCAGATTGACATCCTGACAGGTGATCAGGAACGCTATCTTTCCTCGTGGCAGGAAGGTACCTGAGATGAGAAACAAACAGGAAGAGATGATCGAGGACATCAATGCCGAAGTGCGATATACGCACAGCATGATCGGCAAGGATGAACTCGATCCACGTGTGATGGAAGCCATGCGCAAGGTGCCGCGGGATGCATTTGTGCCGGCGGATATGCGGGCGGCCGCGTTTGAAAACGGACCACTGCCCATCGGCTATGGACAGACCATCTCCCAACCCTATATCGTGGCACTGATGACGGACTTGCTGGCGCCTGAACCAGAACATCGTATTCTTGAAATTGGCACAGGTTCCGGCTACCAGACGGCGATATTGTCACAGCTGTGCAGCAAGGTCTATTCCGTTGAAGTTGTCAAAGAGCTGGGTGCTATTGCCGCAGATGTTTTTAAAAGACTCGGCTACCGGAATATCGAAATGCGTATCGGTGACGGTTATCAGGGCTGGCCCGAGCATGCGCCGTATGATGGCGTTATTGTGACTGCTGCGGCCACGCATATCCCTGCGGCACTCGTAGAGCAGCTCAAGCCGGGGGGCAGGATGGTCATCCCTGTAGGTTTACCCTACAGCCACCAGGAACTGATGCTGGTCAGAAAGGACGAGCAGGGAAAAACAGAGACAGAAAGTGTGTTGGGTGTGGCCTTTGTTCCGCTGGTGAATGCGGAACGTATCAGCCAGTAACAGGATGGAAGGGATTTTGTAAAGAGAGTGTTCTTGCTCAAGGCTGTCTGACGCGTAGCCTGTGTTTAAAATCGACCCTGTAGGAAATATTTCCCGGGTCATGCAGATATATCAAGGAGGTATTGTTTATGTCCAATCGCTTGGTAGTGGTCGCAGACCAGAGCAAGGCGCGTATTTTTACCGTTGATGACCCGCGTGGGCCATTGCAGCAGGTGGACGAGCTGGATCATCCGGATGCTCGCAAGCGTGAACAGGAACTGGTTTCCGATCGGCCCGGACGCAGCTTTGACAGTAGTGGACAGGGGCGTCATGCCATGGGGACATCCGTCGAGCCTAAAAAAGAGGAGGCCATCCGTTTTGCCAAACAGGTCGCCGAATATTTACAGGCGGCCCATCATGAGGGGCGCTTTAACCGCTTATTGCTGGTAGCGGGCCCACCGCTACTCGGCTTGCTGAGAGATAAGCTGAAAAGTCTGTCCGGTGTGAAAGTTACCGAGATCGAGAAAAACCTCGGGCAGTATGATGCACAGGAGATTCGCAAGCACTTGCCAGATCGCCTGTAAAACGACTGTACATCAGTGCCCTGCTGCCTGGTAAGTAGCGGTATTGCGCCGGGCCTGGAAAAGGAGTGCCGGCATGGTCGAAGGGGAGAGGAACTGGTCAGCGCGCGTCACGCGGGAAAGTGATGCGCTGGATCTCGAAGAGGGGGTCTTTACCTGGAAAGACCCGCGCCGTATTGCCCAGTCCCTGAAGCGTTCCGCCGAGGCCAGCCAGCGGCGAAAATCCACACCGTTTCGTTCGGCAATGTCAATGCTGGTCTTCTATATCAACCGTGCCGGAAAACACCTCGATCCCGAACAGAAGGCCGTTCTGGAGGCGGCCAAAACAGAGTTGCGCAAGCTCTATGGCCGCATCTGAACTATGCTTTGACTCAGGCACACCTGGAGGCCGGTAAATGCCAGGATTGATACGGGTATCCCTGGTCATACCGCTGTTTCTCGCAGCTGGACTGCTATTGAGTGTGCAATCCGTGGTCAGTTCGGACAGCCCGGTTATTCAACTGACTATAGAAGGTGCTATTGGTCCAGCGACCGATGATTACATTGGTCGGGCGCTGGGAGCAGCTGCCCGGCGCAATGCTGAACTGGTGGTTATCCGTATGGACACCCCGGGTGGTCTGGATACTGCCATGCGCGGCATCATCAAGAACATTACCCGTTCTACTGTACCTGTTGCGAGCTACGTAGCGCCGACCGGCGCGCGTGCAGCCAGTGCCGGTACCTACATTCTTTACGCCAGCCACATTGCCGCCATGGCACCGGGTACCAATGTCGGCGCCGCGACACCGATCCAGATAGGAGGGATTTCGCCGACCGGTGGTGAGCGGGCTGGAAGAACTGGTTGGCGGTGTGGCTACCGTGCTCGATGACTTTGAGCAACAGGGCCGGGTTTCCATTCACAGTGAGACATGGAAAGCACGCTGTAGTGTGCCATTGTACAGGGGGCAACAGGTAAAGGGACCCGGGTTTTTTATCATTGTCCCGCTTATCCAGCAAATGGTCAGGGTCGATCTGCGCACTATCGTCATGGATGTTCCCACACAGGATGTGATCTCCCACGATAACGTCTCGGTAAAAGTGAACGCAGTCGTCTATTTCCGTGTTATTGAGCCGGAGAAGGCCATTATCCAGGTCGAGGACTTCTATGAGGCAACCAGCCAGCTGGCCCAGACTACCCTGCGCTCCGTACTGGGGCAACACGAGCTGGATGAAATGCTGGCGGAACGTGAGCGCCTCAATACCGACATCCAGAGTTCTCTTGATCAGCAAACCGATGCCTGGGGCATCAAGGTCAGCAATGTTGAAATCAAACACGTGGATCTGGATGAGAGCATGATACGGGCCATTGCCAAACAGGCCGAGGCCGAACGCACCAGACGTGCCAAGATCATCCATGCCGAGGGTGAAATGCAGGCTGCGGAAAAACTGCTGGAAGCGGCGAGGACACTTTCAAAGCAGTCCCAGGCATTACAGCTGCGTTACCTGCAGACCTTGACGGAAATTGCCGGTGAGCGATCCAACACCATTGTTTTTCCACTGCCGATGGATATGGTCGAGGCACTGATAAACACAAGCAGGCGCGATCCAGCAGACTGGGGTGTATGCCCCGAGAGGAGGGACGGAAAACTGTTTTAGCCTGGTGCAAATGGAAGTTACGGCTGACAGCGAGATAACGTGGGCGATCGGGAAATGGTACACCTGATCAATCAGCTTGCTCATGTCATGGGCATACAGACGGTTGCCGAGTTTGTCGAGAACGAAACAGTGCTGCAGCAACTCAGGCAGATTGGTGTGGATTATGTACAGGGTTACGGTATTTCCAGTCCGAAGCCGCTTTTCGAGGTATGCTGCGTATCACCGGCAGCGACGGCGTTGCCCGTGTAGCCAGGGCATGTTAATCCTGTCCTGGTGCGTTTTGGTGAACCCGCAGCGGACAATTTTCAGGGTGATCATCCCCCAGTCTTTCCCAGGCGTATTCAAGTGCATTCTGCACCCGGGCAAAGAAGCGATCTTCTCCCAGGTGCTCAATATCACCGGTACGTCTCAGAGTGTCCATGAACTGGCGCTTCATACGTGCAAACAGCAGTTCGATACCCGATTCATTCAGGCGTCGACTCAATTCAACCAGCATCTCCTCGCCGGTGGCATCGATCTGGTTGATGCCTTCCGCATCGATGATGACAAACTTCAGGTCAGGATAAAGTGCGACCTTTTCCAGGACCTTGTCTTCGAAATATCCCGTGTTGGCGAAGTACAGTGAACCATCGAAACGTATGACTGATATGTTGTCACAGGTTTTGAGTTTGTGAACAGTAATATCCCGCATGCTGCCGTCCCGGTAGCGCGACAGCACGGCAACCCTTGGTTGCATGGTGCGATACAGGTACAGCCCCAGTGACAGGCCAACACCAATGAGGATCCCCTTGTCGAGGTGGGGGGCCAGTAACAGCGTCAGCGCAAAGGTGATAATCGCCACGAAGCCATCGTGGTGGTGAGCCTTCCAGGCGTGTCGTATCGGTTCGATGCGAACCAGGCCAATGACAGCTACCATGATCACTGCTGCCAGAGTGGCCTGTGGCAGGTGATACAGCAGCGGTGTCAGCCAGAGCAGTGTCACCACAACGACCAGTCCGGTGACCACCGAGGAAAACCCGGTCATGGCACCGGCACTGAAATTGACCGCCGAACGGGAGAAAGAGCCAGCCACGGCATAGCTCTGAAACAGGCTGCCGACAATGTTTGCCATCCCCTGTCCAACCAGTTCCTGGTTGGCATCCAGCCGCTGTCGGGTTTTTGTCGCCATACTTCTGGCAATGGCAATGGCTTCCATAAAGCCGATCAGCGCGATGGTCAGCGCTGCGCTCAGTAACTGGGCGATGACATTCCAGTCCAGGCGGGGAATTCTGAATTCAGGTAGTCCGCCGGGAACATGACCAACGACTGCCCCACCACTGGTGGCCAGCAGGTTTTGTGTATTGATAATATCTCGCAGCCGCCATACACCGCCCTGTGTTTCAAGACCGGACGGTACATTGTCGCGTAGATAGAGTCTTGCCGGGGTGTCACCGCCAGCCGGTACCAGCTCGAAGTGCAGGCCCCTCAGTTCCTTCAGGTCATCCTGGTACTGTTGTGACTTCTGTTGCAGGGTTGAAGCTGCAACATCCCTGGCGTGTAGAGCGGTCAGGGTGTCGGGTGCATCCTTTCCATATTGCTTCAGGGCAGACTGGTAGTCATGCTCGAGCTGTGCCAGCCGAGTCCTCGAGAACCCGATTTCCTTGCGCAGACGGAATTGTTCCCTGATCAGTTGTTGTACCTTGGGGTTTGCAATCTGGTCTGATGTAAGTTCATGACGCTTTTCATATTCCCAGAACCACGACACAGCAGTGGTGACGGCCACGGCGATCAGTACGCCTGGCAAGCGTGGATTGAGGCGACGCAACCCGATCATAATGACAAAGGCCAGGGTGGCCATGGCCAGTGTAGGGAGGTGTCCGTTGACAAGACCGGCCTGAAGCGTATTCCACACGGATTCGTAGTGGTGCTCGGCCATTTCCACACTGACACCAAGGACCTTTCCCAGTTGAGAGGTGGCGATAATGATGGCAGCGGCATTGGTAAAGCCCAGTACCACCGGGTGGGAAAGAAAGTTGACCAGTACACCCAGCCTTATCAGTCCGAGTGTGAGCTGGAACAATCCCACCAGCAAGGCCAGCAGAATGGCATAGGCGACATAGCCTTCACTGCCGGAACTGGCGAGGGGCTCCAGCGCGGCAGCCGTCATGAGTGATACCACTGCTACCGGGCCATTGGCAAGCTGGCGTGATGAGCCAAACAGGGCGGATACAACAGGGGGCAGAAATGCGGCATACAGGCCGTAATAAGGGGGCAGGCCGGCAAGTTGCGCGTAGGCCATGGACTGCGGGATCAGTACCAGTGCTACGGTGAGGCCGGCCAGCAGGTCTGCACGGAGAGTCGTTGGGTCGCGTAATTCGCCAATCCAGGAAAGAAAGGGCAGCATTCGTCGCCAGAAAACCTGACTCTCCCCGGTTTGCGTATTCACAGGACCGTGCTCACCGTTACTGCGTGTTATCAGTCGAAGGTTTTCCGGGCGGGACAGGTTGTGGGGCAGGGTTTTCGGGTGGCAGCATTTCCACCGGCAGGTCGCTGGTCTGTACTTTTCCAAACCCGCCGTTTATGCATTTGCTGTAAGCCATTCCGCTGACTTTCATGGCCGGAATATCTTCACTTAAACGAAAGCCGCTGACAAAATTGATTACGTTCAGTGTAAGCGGATTGATATAGTTCGGCCCGCCAAACTTATTGATTAACAGCGAGGGTTCGCTGCCGTTCCTGATCTTTTCAAAGTTTTCAGCAGCGAAATGCCGTATTCGTGCACAGGCTTCCCGGTCCTGAACCCTGGTAGTGCCTACGCCACGCATTCTGTCGCCTGTCTGGCTGGCAGTACAAGGAGTCTGTGAATAGCTGATACTGCCATTGGCGTCAGTGCAGCGATATGCCCGCGCATCACAAGCCGGGCTGCCAACCAGCAGCGTTACCCCCAAAAGCACTGCAGCGAGCTTCAGGCTGTATTCACCACGATGAATCATGGTGTGCAGAGGTTTTATTTTGCGCATTGCTCCCGATACCCGGTTGCACGTGGTATCGGGAGGTTAACACACCTGTGTGCGAGCTGGCAGTAATCTAGATTCTGATATAGGTCCAGCCTTCGGTAAGGCGTTCTATCAGATGGTCGGCTGCCGGGGCGTGCGCATCCACGCCGTCGATTATGGTGGTATTCATGCCAAGTTCACGCAGTTTGCTCAATCCACGACTGCAGGCAATAAAGCGTACATTGTCATAGCGCGCGATCAGGAGCTTGATGCGGTCGATGTGGTGCGACGAAGCGGTTCGCATAAGGTCCAGTCCCCCTGAATTGGCGACCACCTCGATTTGCGCGCCGGTATTCCTGTATTTGAGTAGCAGCATTTCGGTACGTTCGAGGACTTTGACGAAGCGTGCCTCATCTGCATCGCTGATATGCAGAATGACATGAGGGGCCTCTTTATTGACGTTGCCCTGTGCCATCACCGGTGTTGTTGCATTATCTTTCAGTGAATGGCTGGACCAGCCAGCGCCAAAAGCCATGACTGCAATCAGCAGGGATGCGGCAATGTGGAAAGGCGAGGTATGCCTGAGGCGCCAGTGTATGCCGGGCAGTGTACGAGTCGGTGCTGTCTCACCTTCAAAGGAAGACTTCACCCATTCCTTGGTGCGTTGCAGTTCACAGGCACGTGCACGGACAGCCTCATCGTTTTCCATCTGTATCAGCAGGCGACTTTTTGCCTGTGGCTCCAGTTCACCATCGATATAGGCATGCAGAATACGTTCAATTCTAAAATCCATTTTAGTCACTTGACTCTCCGAAGATGTCCGGCTGCAGCGGGTTGTGGAGAACGGAAGTTGGCGAGGGCTTTTTGCAGGGATTGCCTTGATGTGTATAAACGACTCATCACCGTGCCAATCGGGACATCCAGTATATCGGCGACTTCGGCATAGCTGAATCCCACCAGGTCCACCAGCGTGACCGTTTGTCGTTGCACGGCGGGCAAACGCAGTATCGCGCGCCGCACGTGGTCGATCACTTCCTGTTCGCTGCTTCCGGCTTCCGCGTCGCCTTCACAGCAGATTTCCACGTCATCTATGTCAACGGTGGGACGTACCCGGCGCAGATACTGTTTCCAGCAGTTGCTTAGTATGGTGTACATCCAGGCATTCAGGCGTTCCTGCTCCCGTAGCTGATGACTGCGCTGCAGGGCAATCATCAGGGTCTCCTGTACAAGATCATCGGCGACCGCCGGTTCGCCACTCCACGCCAGGGCTACGCCATAGAGTCGATCCCGGTTCTCGGTGATTTTTTTGCGCAGGCAGTGTGCGTTCAACAGGCGGTTAATGATCTCCATAGTGGCTAGATGCCACGACAACCCGGTTTATTCAATTTTAGCGGTTTTTTTGCAGCGGTCAGGCCATTACAGGACTTCCCTGCATCGCGTTGGCTTGCTTTGTGTCTTTTGGCACATTGTGTCTATAGGCACAAACATAAACTGAATAAATTACCTGACCAGCCTCTCATACCCTTCAGGAGCGGCCAATTCCGGTCCCGCTTACGTGAGCACTAAATTTACTAAAACCAATATTTGTGAGGAGCTCAACACGATGAAAACAGTGAAACAACTCACGAGCCTCGCCTACGGGCTGGGTCTCGCCATGTTTGCGGGTGGTGTTTCCGCACATGGTCTTGACGAGGTAGGAGCCCCCGCCTGTCTGGAGGCCAACTTCATGATGGCCGATGCCATGAATGCGCCGTTTGCAGCCGCCAACGGTCCGGGACAGGTGCTGGAAGTCAGCATCGTTACCGGTGCCCGCGGCATAACCGTGGCTAACCCGTTTGGTGGTTCGGCTGATCCGAATGGTCCGGTGTGCGAAAACGGCAGCGGCAACCTCGAATGCCCGGGTCCGTTCAAACCTACCGGCGTATTATCCGGTGGACTGAACGGCCACGCCTTCATTACCAGTGCCGCTCAGCAGGCATTGACCCAGTTCCATCGTGATGGTACTCCGATCAGGACCGTTTCTTACCGGCCGTTGCTGGGCAACCCCACGGGGCCTGCCGGGCGTGGCAGTCTGCCGCGTCCACTGGGTACCCAGATGATGCCGAACGGCAACATCATCCAGGCAATCTGTGACGCGAACTTCTTCAATGCGCAGAACTCCGATTCGGTCAGCCCGCTAGGTAATACTCACCCCAGTGGTAACGCTTCCAACCTGTTCTTCCCGCCGGTCTACCAGACTGCCGAGCGTAGTGCCAACAGTCGCCTGCTGGTTATCGACCAGGAGACCATGCAGGTTATCGATGAGTATAGCCAGCCTGCCGATAAGGACCCGCGCTGGACCTGTATGGCCGGTATTGCCTTCAGCGAAGAAGGCATGGGCGTGAGTATGTTCCACGGCGCAGCCATTGCCATGGTGGACTGGAAAGCCGGTATTGAAGACACCAGTTGCGGTGTTGGCTGCAACAAGGGCAGCAAAAAAGATGATGATCACGAGATGGACGATGGTGATGACGATGATATTTTCAAGCTCGGAAAGAAAAAGAACCGTGCTGTCGTGACACGCTGGATTGACCTGCGTCCGGGCAAACCGGCCGATGATCCGTCACGTCGTGACTCACTGCGTGCCTGGGGCTACGACGAGGATGGCACCATCTACGTCACTGATCGTGAGCGTTCACGCGACTGTCTCGAGGGAGAAGTCGGTCCGGGTGGTTGTAATCCGAGTGTGTTCCGCCAGAAAGTCCAGGTTGTTGACTGGGGCGATGACTTCCCGTCACGCACCATCGGTCTGGATCCGGGCGTGAACGTTATTGCCGGTATTCGGCCCAACCGCATGTCAGCAGTAGCCTGTGACAACATCGGTGGTCCGACGGCTAATGGCGCCAATCCCGCAGGCACCTCCTGTGACGTGGAAACACTGTTGATTGCGGCATCTGCCTTCAATCCAGGCTGTTCGGTCACCGGCGCTGTTCCACCTGCGGAATGTTTTGTTCAGGGTGGTGGTGTTGGCGAGTACTCGATCCTGCCGGCCGACGCCGACGCACAGGATGGAACCTGCACGGGTGAGCAGACAGGTGCACAGAGCACCTATGGCCCGGGTGGCGTGAACTCCGGCTGTGCCCTGCCGATCGCCACTTACCTTGGGCGTAACAACGTCACGGGTAGTGAAGACTTCGTTGATCCGCGCATGCTGATGGTCATCCACGAAGCATTTGTCCAGTAAGTCAAACGTAGTACGGAGATGTTCTCGGGCAGATTGTCTGGTCCCTCGGGCCAGGCAACGCTCACCGGGATCATTTTATGAAGTGATAATTAACAAATACATGAGGGTATGGAAATGTCTAAAAGCAAAATGACAACACTCGCCGCCGCACTGCTGGGTATGGGTATGGTTTCCAGCATGGCAATGGCAGGCGGTTCTGAAGTAATTGACGATGATATGACCCGCCGGGGGCCAGGTTCCACCAGTGGCAGCGGCGATACCGTTGAAGCCAACTGTGCGACCGACCCCAGTGGTAATGCCTGGCAGGGTGCTACTGCAACGCTTGAGGTAAAACAGAAAGGCAGCGGCAGCAAAGTCGAAATTGAACTCGATGGTGCAGCACCTGATACGCTGTTCACTGTCTGGCTGCGTATCAAGGGCAAGAATGGTCTCAATCCGCTTGGCAGTCCCCTGACCGGTGGTGGTGCTACACCGCTGGCACCTGGTTCTGCACTGGATGATCTTAATGCTATCAGCCCCTGGGTCGATCCCGCTGGTGCCCCCGGTTCAGCCAACTCCTTCACCACCGATGCCAATGGCGAAGGTGAATTCGAAATCGACCTGGACTTCCCGCTGGTACGCGGTGCCTACCCGTTCCAGATGACGGCTACCTCCCGTCCCGGTCACGAGGGTCACCCGAATGTTGCTACGGCAATTGCAGACCCCAGGGAACCGGGACAGGAAGGAACACCTTTCCTGATCAGGGTGGTTTCCCATTGTACGGACAGCGCCAGCCACGGTCTGTCGCCGGCGACCCGCGAAGCCTGGTTCCAGTATCCCTGAGTCTTGAGGGAAACAGCTGGCTGTAAAGAGGTGTGAAAAGGATGAAATACACAATAATAACGGGATAGGTGTGGTCCTTTCTTTTCCGGGGCGTTGCCATTGCAGCGCCCCGTTTTTTTTCAGCCGTGCGCAATAAGGAATGTTCCTGGACTTGTTCGATACTTCTCCGGATACTCAACGTCCAGGCCAGGTGCCGGGAAAAGTAGAGATCTTATTATGAAACGCGTGATAACACTTGTGTTTATGGTTGCACTCGCCGGCTGCGATCAGGTTGCGGACAACGCTGACGCAAAAGTTGCCGGGACGATGCAGTCCACGGATGCCGGTAAGATGACAGATCAGAAACCTGAAGGGATCAGATCGCATGTCTTTCAGTTTGGCATCTACAAGGCTGCCCGAAAAGGGCAGATCAAGGACAGTGCCCTGACCAATACCGGAAAGGTGGTTCGCAAACCGAAGCTTGAACATGTCTCGATGACCGACCGTATCCCGCTGGTTAAAGATACCTATTTCGGTTACCAGTTTCGCCTTTTCAACCTGCCGCCGGATGTGATTATCAGCCCGGTCATGAGGTTGCGTAAGGTTCTCATCCACCCGGAAATGACCCTGCCGGACGGCTCTACAACCACTGGCTGGGATCGTCCGTTAAAAGGTCGCGTTGAAATCCAGCAGGTGATGGGCTTTGACGGTTACGTATTTAACGAGGACTATGAACTGGTGGAAGGTGACTGGATTTTCCAGCTCTGGTACGGGGACAGGAAACTCATCGAGCGTAAGTTTGTGACTGTCCGTCCGCAACAGGTGACAGCCGATACGACGATAGAGGAATAAACGGGATTATAGAGACATCTCATTGTTTGTGTGTCGAAAATAAACAAAGTCTTGTAAGAATAGCTTGTAACAGGGTTAAACCGTGCATAGGTCTGGCATGACAAAAGCCGCCACAGAGGCAGATACAGCGATAGAAGTCACATCGCTGTGCAAGGACTTTGGCGCGTTCACTGCTGTCCGGGATGTTTCCTTCAACGTCCGTAGCGGTGAGGTACTGGGGTTTCTCGGGCCAAATGGCGCAGGCAAGTCCACCACCATGAAAATGATCAGCGGTTTCCTGACACCCGACCGGGGCCGGATACGGGTGGCCGGGTTTGATGTCAGCCGTGAGCCGATCGAGGTCAAGCGCCGTATCGGGTATCTGCCTGAAGGCGCCCCTGCCTATGATGACATGACAGCAACAGCTTTCCTGGCGTTTATTGCCGAAATACGCGGCTACCGTGGAAAGGAACAACACGAGCGGGTAGCAACGGCAATTGCCAGGGCAAACCTGGGCAGCGTGGTTCATAAGCCGATCGAAACCCTGTCCAAGGGGTTCAAGCGACGGGTTGGTCTGGCACAGGCTATATTGCACGATCCGCCTGTGCTGATTATGGATGAACCGACCGATGGTCTCGATCCCAACCAGAAGCACGAAGTCCGTGAACTGATCCGGGAAATGGCCGGGGACAAGGCCATCCTGATTTCCACGCATATTCTTGAAGAGGTTGACGCAATTTGTGATCGCGCCATTATCATTGCGCATGGTGACTTGCTGTTCGATGGCACACCCCGGCAACTGCTGTCCATGTCGGATTTACACAATGCAGTCAGGATATGCTTTGAAGGTGATGTTCCCGCCACCGCCAGGGCTTGCCTGCAACAGCTGGATACTGTTTCGAAGGTGATTTTTACGGCTGTCGAAAACCATCTCACAGTGTTGCCGAACAATGGTGTGTCCATTGTCAGGCAGGTAACGCAACTGGCGCGTGATGAAGGCTGGCAGCTCGAAGAGCTGTTTGTCGAGAGCGGGCAACTCGATGAAGTATTCCGACGTATCACTACCCGCAGTGGCACGATACAGCCGGGTGTTGAGACATGAGTGCAGCCGTCAGCATTCTTAAACGAGAACTGGGCAGCTACTTTTCTACGCCGGTTGCCTATGTGTTCATCGTTATATTCCTTGTGCTATCCGGCGTGTTTACGTTCTACCTGGGCGGTCTGTATGAACGCGGTCAGGCCGATCTTCAGCCTTTCTTTACCTTCCACCCATGGCTGTACCTGTTCCTGATTCCCGCGCTATCCATGCGCCTGTGGGCCGAAGAGCGCAAGACCGGGACGATTGAATTGTTGATGACATTGCCTGTATCCGTCGCAGATGCCGTGCTGGGCAAGTTTATCGCGGCGTGGGTGTTCACGGGTATTGCGTTGGTCCTTACCTTTCCAGTGTGGATCACGGTGAATTATCTCGGTCAACCGGATAACCCCGTTATCCTGCTGAGCTATGTTGGCAGTTTCCTGATGGCAGGCGCTTACCTCGCGGTCGGCGCTTGCGTATCTGCCGCTACGCGTAACCAGGTTATTGCCTTTGTCATCTCGTTTGCGATCTGTCTTGTTTTTGTGCTGGCGGGGTTCCCGATGGTAATGGACGTGTTCCAGGACTGGGCGCCGCAGGCGTTGATGAACGCAATCAGCAGCATGAGTTTTCTGAGCCATTTTGAATCGATCACCCGGGGCGTGATTGATTTCCGTGATCTGGTTTTCTTCTTTTCTTTTATTGCTGCCTGGCTGTTGGCCAATGCCATTATTGTGGAACTCAAAAAATCGGATTAATGATGCTATGTTGAACATGCGCAGGCTTTATTCCACATCGGGGCTGATATTTGTTGCCGTGCTGCTACTGGTCGTGAACCTGCTTGCGGGCCTTTTGATCAAGGGTGTCAGGTTCGATATGACGGAGAACAGACTGTACACCCTGTCCGAAGGCACGCGTAATATTCTGGCGGCGCTCGATGAACCCGTTACACTGCGCTTCTACTTTTCGGAAAAACAGTTCGCTGATATGCCGGTGATTGCTACCTATGGTCAACGGGTGCGCGAGCTGCTGGAAGAATACGCTGCGATGAGCGAAGGGAAGTTGAGGCTCATTGTCGAGGCCCCCGAACCGTTTTCCGATGCCGAAGAACAGGCTGCACGCTACGGTCTGCAAGGTATCCCCGTTGATACATCCGGCAGCTACGCCTGGTTTGGACTTGTCGGCAGTAATTCGGTCGACGATATCCGGCGCATTCCCTTCTTCCAGTCCGACCAGGAAGATGCACTGGAATACAACGTTTCCAGACTGGTCTACAGCCTGGCCAACCCGCGCAGACCGGTGGTCGGGCTGATGTCCGGTCTGCCTGTCACCGCGGGTTCAAGGGCTGACCACCCCCTGCTTGGTGAACAGGAACGTGACTGGTTTACCGTCGCCCGGATGAAACAGTCATTCGACGTGCTGGAACTGGATACTGACAGCAAGATTATTCCTGAAAATGTCGACGTATTGATGGTCGTGTATCCAAAAGACCTGTCACAGCAGGCACTGTTCGCTATTGACCAGTACGTTCTTGCCGGTGGACGCGCACTGGTGTTTCTCGATACCTTCTCGGAAACTGATACCTCAATGCCCAAAGTAACCAGCCCGGAGCAAGGTTACGTTGAAGCGGTACGCAGTGCATACCTGCAGCCGCTGATGGATGCCTGGGGTGTGCGGCTTGCTCCCGGGTATCTTGCCGTCGACCGGCGTGTCGCAACCAGTGTCATGACCAGCCGGGGTACACCGGTGGATTACATCGTGTGGATGAGTTTGCACAAGGATCACTTCAATCGCGAGGATTTCGTTACCGCGGACCTGCAGTCGCTGGTCATGGCGAGTTCCGGTTTTCTGCTGAAAATGCCGGATGCCACGACACAGCTGACGCCGCTTGTGCAGACCGGTGACCAGGCCATGCAGCTTGAAGCAGGCTATGTGAAATACGGCACAAAACCGACGGATCTGTTGCAGACCTATGCCCCGGGTGGCATACCACTGGTGCTGGCCGCACGCATTCGTGGTGATGTGCAAACTGCCTTTCCACAGGGTGTAGACGGGGTTGAAAGTGGTGACCGCCTGATGGCATCTCGCGAGCCGGTAAATATCATTGTCGTGGCCGATGCCGACATGCTGGATGACCGCTTCTGGGTCGATTTCAGGGACTTTTACGGTCGACGCGTTGCGGCCATGCGGGCGGATAACGGTGCCTTCCTGATCAATGCGCTGGAAAATCTCAGCGGCAGTAATGACCTGATCAGCCTGCGCAGCCGGGGACGTTCGGCCAGACCTTTTATAAAGGTTGCTGCATTAAAGGAGGCCGCCGAGACACAGTTCCGCGCCAGGGAGCGGGCACTACAGGTCAGCCTCAGCGAGACAGGACAAAAGATCAGCGAGCTTCAGCAACAGAAAGAAGGTGAAAGTGCGATGATCATGAGTGCTGAACTGCGTGAGGATCTGCGTAAATTACAGTCTGAGCAGATCAGGCTTCGCAAGGAGCTGCGCAATGTTCAACACGACCTGACCCGTAATATTGAAAAACTCGGTGCCTGGTTGAAACTCGTCAATATCGGGCTGATACCCTTGCTGGTCATTCTGCTGGCCACGGGACTGGGTGTGACGAGAGTACGACGCATGCGTCGCATGGCAATGAAAGGATCATGACGAACAAAACCCTGTTTATCATTCTGGCTATACTGGGGATTGTTGCAGGTGGATATTTTCTGGCCGGGCAGAAACCGGAACTGGCCGGGCAAAAAGATTCGGGCCGGCTTCTTTTCCCACGGCTGGAACAGCGACTGAACCACATCAGCCGTATCCGGGTTGAGCGTCGTGGTGATGAGTACGATGTCACGAGAACCGGCGATCAGTGGCAGTTGCCGGACAGGGGGGGATATCCCGTATTGTTCGAGCGGGTCAAGCCACTGCTGCTTGCCGTCGCCCGGTTGGAAAAAGTCGAAGCCAAAACCGACAAGCCGGAAAACTATGCGCGGCTGGGTGTGCAGGAGCCGACCGCGAATGTCGATAATATGCGCATCGCACTGTATGTGGCGGGAGACGAACCGGTTGCTTCACTTATTATCGGGAAAATCCGCGGCGGACTTATCGCTGGCGGTAAAGACGGGATCTATGTGCGACCATCCGGTGAAGCCCGCGCGTGGCTGGTCGCCGGCAGACTGGATCTGCCGCAAAGGCGGGTCGACTGGGTCGACCGGCAGATTATTCACATCAAGCCAAAGACTGTGAAGCAGGTGAGCATTCGCCAGCCGGACAGCAGTCGCCTTGTGATCGAGAAAGCCTTTCGCGGTGCACCGGGTTTCCGTATTGCGAATCAACCCGAGACAGTCGCGGTAAAGAAGGCCTCGGAAGTTAATGCCCTGGCCAGGAGTCTGGCCGGGCTGAAAATGGAGGATATGCGCAGCCGTCCAGCCGATGATTCGACTGACAGGGAGGTCGTGACCGCAGAGTTCGAAACCTGGGACGGGCTTCGGGTCAATGTGAGAACCCGGGAACTGGACGGCCGGGTCTGGGCGTGGTTCGACCTGGGCGGATCTACCGAAACGGCCGCAGACGGTGTGCAGGAAAGGCTTGCGGGCTGGATCTATCAATTGCCGTCGGCCCGTGCGACCAGGCTGAGGGCGAGGCTGATTGACCTCAGGGATGCAGAGCCGTAACTGCCGGTATCATCGGGTTAGCGTTGGCTTGTCGGTGAAAAGCAACTTCACCCGCAACGATTTCAATCGTCCTTTGTTTTATAGAACAATCGGCCTGTGAGTTTGGTGTGGACAGTATCATGAGAAAAATCCGGGCGGCCTCCTCAAACCTGGATCACCCCCTGACGGATTGCCAAATGAACCAGTTGCACGGCATTACGCGTACCCAGCTTATGCATAATGCGTGTTTGATGGACACCGACAGTCTTGTCACTAATATCCAGTAACAGTGCAATTTCGCCTACGCTGCGTCCCTCTGCCAGCAGGCGGAATACCTCATGTTCTCGTGGTGTCAGTTTCGAGACAGGGTTTTCGGTGTAACCACGCCGTTTCGGGATCAGCGTTGTGGCCAGATCCGGGTCGATGGCCACTTTGCCCCTGGCCACCTTGCGAATGGCATCTGTGAGCACATCCACCGGGCAGCGCTTGGTGAGATAGCCCAGAACACCTGCCTCCATTGCCTGAATCATCATCGCCGGATTGTCATACATGGTGAACACCAGTATCCTGGCATCCGGATCTGAATCCAGTATCCTGCGTGCGGCTTCCACACCATTGACGCCTGGCATATTGATATCCATTACGACCACATCGGGCCGCTTCCCGGTGTACATGCGACAAGCGGCTTCGCCATCGTCCGCCTCGCCGGTAACTGCAATATCCGGGCAGGAATCCAGCAGCCGCCGGTACCCCGACCGGACCACCGGATGATCGTCTGCCAGAAGCACGTTGATATTGCCAGACACCGTGTCTTATCCAGCCAGTGACGTCGGACTCGTTTCAGCCGGTTTCCCGGTCTGCCTGACGGGTAGTGCTGTCCCCTGCACCGGCAACCAGGCGCATATCTCGGTTCCTTGATCTGCCTGACTGCGTACTTCGAACTGCCCGCCCTGTCCGAGTACCCGTTCGCGCATGCCGACCAGGCCCAGACCCATATGAGGCCGACCCGGGTTCGTACCACGACCGTTATCGCGGATGCGGATCTCCAGCATTGGTGTCCCTGAAGAGTTTTTTGTATTCGTCAACACAATTTCGATTTTCCCGGCGCAGGCATGTTTGATGACATTCGTCACTGACTCCTGAACGATGCGGTATGCTGTAATATTGGCTTCATCACTCAGTCCATCCAGAGACTCATCGATAGATAACTCCCAGTTCAACTCCGGGCATCGCCGTTGCCAGTGTTCCACGGTCTCCTGCAATGTGCTTGCGAGGCCCAGCCGATCGAGCATCGGCGGACGCAGACGTTGCATGATCAAGCGCACCGAATCATAAGCCTGAACGGATACTTCACTGATGGCATCAGCGCTTTCACAGGCCTCTGGACAACGATCCCTGGCAAGCGCGCTGATAACCTGGGCATCGGCACGAATAGCGGTTAAAGACTGGCCAAGTTCGTCATGCAGTTCACGTGCCAGGCAACGGCGTTCTTCCTCCTGGAGCGTAACCAGCCGTTGCGAGAGGCTACGGTTTTCTTCCAGCAAGCGCGCCAGTTGCTCTTCCGTCTGCATATGACTGGTGAGATCGAGGATAACGCCATCTATGAAGTGTGATCCCGTTTTATCGCGGATCGGCCTGCCACGGTCGAGAAGGTGACGCACCGCGCCGTTACGATCACGGATGCGATAGCTCATCTCGAAGGGTTGAAGTGTCTCATCTGCACGTCGCAAAACCTCCAGTACCCCGGGGCGATCCTCATCTACAATGAGACAATACAGACCGAACGCCTGGTCGGTTGGTAACTCGTCCGGACGGTAGCCGGTTATCGGTTCCAGCATGTGGTTAAAACACTGCCAACGGGGCCGGGGGGCGGTATACAGCCTGTAAACGATGCCGGGCAGGTTTTCCGTAAGCCTGCGGTAATCCTGCTCCGTTTCCCGGGCGGTATCCTCGACCGCCTTTCGTTCATCCCGTGCCCTGATGCCGGCCAGGGCAAGAGACAATGCGCTGGAAAAATTTTCCGCGATCAGTCGATCGTCATTGGTAAAATTCTTTCCACTGTTTCCACGGCACAGGCAGACATGACCGTAGATCCGTTGGTCATCCGCAACTTGTACGACGAGCGGGACGGCGTTCTGCAAACAGGGTCTTGAGTCTGCGGATAGTTGTTCATCGCGTTCAGCCGCCTCCAGACAGGCATCGCATGGTGGACCGATTTCCGTGTGGGGTGGGGGCACACATTGTGCGTTCTGTCGGGCAGCCCCCCCCTTATCCGGGGTTGCGCCGGTATTAAGATAGTGGCTGACACATGTATCCCCATCCCGTATTCTTGCTGCCCCGGAATACGCGCCCAGCAGCCTTGATAACACGCGGACACCTGTGATGAACAACTCGCTTTCGGTCGGATTGCGGGAGGTAAAAGCAAATAATTCACCCAACGCGCCGTTCAGGCGCTCAAGCCGATCTGACCAGCCCTTGAGTCTGCGATGATCCTGTTCAATCGTGTCACGCAGGTCGTGCGCCTCCGCCAGCAGAGTCTGTTCCTGTTCGAGTAGCGCACCGAGCAGGCTGGTGCGGGTGATCACTCCGGCAAAGCCGCCGCTTTTCGTCACAACGGGCAGCGCATCGTCGCCGGATTTATCCATCTGTGGCAAAAGTCCCTGCAGCGGACTGGTAGCGGCTACCAGTGTCGGACGGTGCGCGGGCAGGAGGTCGGCGAAAATCCGTCCGGGATATCGGGCCGCAACCGTTTCCGGCACCAGACCCAGGAAGTGTTCCGCCATGGCCGGCTCCGGGTCAACGGAAAATACCGCATAGATCAGGGGTTGAACCTGAGTGTTCCGTTCCGACGGACGTGTGTTGGCGTTCACCTGGAGTACGCGTCGACATAATGCATCCCGCGCCAGCAGTGCGGTCATGAGAACCCGTCTTCCAACATTATCTCCGGCTCCAGCTCCACTTCAATTACCTCGTCCGGTCCCATGACGGGCTTGATACGGCGCAATACAAAGGCTACCAGGTTGTTCTTGGTTATTCGACGCAACACGTTGTTTCGGATAAGAATATCGCTGATTATGTCATCCTCGATCTCAATATGTTCAAACGGGGCGGGTACACACAGATCGAGGCACTGACGCAACGCGACGCAACCAATGGGCGCTTCCCGGCCGAGTACCAGACAGTCCCGAACCGGGGGGATCACGAATTCCCGAATGCGTGATCTCAGGAAATAGCGGGGTTGTTCTGTCATCTCTTGCCCTCCATTCCTCCTGGCGTAAATTGGTTCACATTGTGCTGTGTACAGACTTTGCTGACCATGGAACCATTCTGCCACGACAGGCAGTATGGTTTCTTTGACCTGCGGCAAACTCACACGATCTGGTAAGTATGCACAATGCGCGCCAGAGTTTTAAGCCTGTCTTAGCTGTATGTAAGCAATATTCTTATGCCTCGCACTAAAAAATCTTATTCATTTTTACCCATCGCCCCCGAAAACTGGTGGTAGCAAGTTTATTAATGGACCGTGCATGTGGCCGAAAGCATGCGTGATCTTGTCGAAACCGATATCTGGAACACGTGACAGGTGAGATTATGATGAAACAAATTTTGATGCCCGGCACAGCAATTATGGGCAGGCTGCGTTACGCTCACAAGTTCGGTTTGATTTTTATTCTGTTTATACTGCCACTGGCCTCTGTAAGCTTCCTTCTTGTGGACTATATTGATAAAAGCGTGCAGTCGACGGAACAAAAACAGCGTGGTCTTGAGTATGTCATGCTGATACGGGGTTTGTTGGAGCATATACCGCAGCATCGAGGGATGACCAATGCCTACCTTAAGGGAAACACGGGTTTTCGTGACAGGATCACAAAAAAGCGTGGCGAAATCGACGAGGTATTCCGGAATATTGAGGCGCTGACAGACAGGCTTGGAGACCGGTTGAGGCTTGGCGAATCACTGGGCAGACTCAAGGCTGAGTGGAAACAACTCCGCAGTGCATCGATGGACATGAGTGCTGAGAAGAGCTTTTCCGAACACAGCAATCTGGTGCGGAATACGATCTCGTTGCTATTGATGGTTGCGGACCATTCCGAACTGATTTTCGACCCCTACCTCAGTCGCCTGGTCAATGCGGTGATTACGGTGCTTCCGGTGGTGACTGATACAACAGGCCAGGCCAGAGGACTCGGCGCGGGTATCGCTGAACACGGCAGCATCAATGAGCAGCAGAAGTTGCAGCTGGCGCAACTCAGCGGACGAATCGATGGGGGGATTGTTGAGTTACAGAACGAAATCAAGGCAGCCGCTAAAAGGCTCCCGCTTTTGAGTGACCAGCTGGAAATCAGCCTCAGCGATGTCATTCGGAAGAACAAGCGTTTTCTGGGTATGCTGGACGACAAGTTGATCAACGCAAGGTCAATCAACATCGACGCAGAGACGGTCTTCGCGACCGGGACCGATGCTATTTCGGCCAGCTTACATTTCTATGACGTTATCCTCCCGTCAATGGACAGCATTCTGGCCAGACAGCATGACGATCTGGAACAACAGAGGCTGGCAACCCTGGCCGGTATGTCACTGCTGCTTGTACTGGTCGTCTACCTGTTTGTCGGGTTTTACCTTTCGGTTACCGACAGCGTGTCCCGGATCAATGAGACTACGCGACGTCTTGCAGACGGTGACCTGACAAGCCGGGTGCATCTGGAAGTGAAGGATGAGATGAGACAGGTCGGGGATGGTGTCAATGCAATGGCGGAGCAGTTCATGGATCTGGTGCGCCTGATCAGTGACTCTGCGCAACAGGTTTCCGCATCGGCGGAAGAACTCAGCGCTACCACCGAGCAGGCCAGTCAGAGTATTGACGAGCAGCAGGCGCAGACAGAGCAGGTGGCGACCGCCATGAACGAAATGAGCGCCACGGCACAGGAGGTGGCCAGTAGCATAACGCATTCAGCCGGCGCCGCGACTGATGCGGACAATGAAACAAGCGCAGGCCGGCATATCGTTAGCACTACTGTCGAGGCCATCAAGCAGCTTGCGGGCAGTATTGGCGGTGCGTCGGAAGTGATTGGAATACTCGAACAGGAGAGTGCGGATATTATCAGTGTTATGGATGTGATCCGTGGTGTTGCCGAACAGACCAATCTGCTCGCCCTGAATGCAGCCATCGAGGCGGCCCGGGCGGGGGAACACGGAAGAGGCTTTGCCGTGGTAGCTGACGAGGTAAGAAGCCTTGCCGGCAGGACGCAGAAATCAACCGAGGAAATCAGCCAGGTTGTTGAAAAGCTGCAAGCCGGGTCTCGTAACGCAGTCGAGGTGATGAATAACAGCCTGAAACATGCAGACAATGTCGTTAAACAGGCCGGAGAGGCTGATGACTCCCTGCGGAGAATTTCCGAAGCGGTAGGAAGCATCCGCGATATGAGCGCACAGATCGCGAGCGCAGCGGAAGAGCAAACGGCAGTGGCAGAAGAAATCAACCGAAATATCGTCGCTATTAACGATATGGCGCAGGAAACTGCTACCGGCGCGCAGCAGACAGCTCTCGCCAGTGAAAGCCTGGCCAGGCTTTCCAGTAACCTGCTGGGTACTGTAGAACGATTCAGGATATAGGCCTGGCAGGAGTGCCGGCTGTATGCCCCGGGTGCTTTACGCTGTTTGTACCCGGACAGGAACTGTTACCACAGGAGAGAATGCGTATGGCTACATGGACCGGGCCCAGGCATGCAGCGTGTATTCGCGCTCATCCTGAACGCACCTGGCCACAGAGCGAGCGTGGATGGCGTTACCGGCATGTCGCTGGCATATGGTTGCTCATGCAGTGCCTGTGTCTCGGCGTACCGCCCGCGATGGCTATACCAGGAGTGGCGAACGAGATACGGATTGGTGTACTGGCAAAACGCGGCGACAGGCAGGCCCGGGCACAGTGGTCCCCGATGGCGGACTACCTGAGCCAGGCGATTCCGGGGAAACATTTCACCGTTGTGCCGCTGGGCTTCTCCACAATCCAGCGTGCTGTCACCCGGGGCGAGGTCGATTTCGTCCTGGCCAATCCCTATATCTACGTCGGGCTGGAAACACGCGGTCTGGCAACTGCCATCGCCACCATGAAGAATCTACGTCTTGGCCGCGGCTATACCCGGTTCGGCGGTGTGATTTTCACGCGTGCCGATCGCAGCGATTTACATGAGCTTGGCGATCTCATAGGTACCACTTTCATGGCCGTGGATGAGCGATCACTGGGCGGCTTTCTGATGGCACGCCGTGTATTCCGGCGCGATGGCCTGAACCTGTTTGAGGACGTGGGCGATTTGCGTTTCGGTAGCACCCACGATGCGGTCGTCTATGCGGTACGCGACGGTACAGTCGATGCCGGAACGGTGCGTACCGATACCCTGGAGCGTATGCAAGAGGAGGGGCGGATCGATTTACGGAACTTCCGTATCCTGCACCGGCACAAGCCCGCCAACGATGCAGGATTCCCGTTCTTGCTAAGCACGCAGCTGTATCCTGAGTGGCCCCTGGCGAAGGTCGGGCATATGCCGTCACAGCTTGCCGGCCGCGTAGCTTCAGCGTTGCTCAACCTGCCAGCTGACCATCCAGCCGCCAGGGCGGCCCGTATCACCGGATGGAGCGTGCCGCTGAACTATCAGCCAGTCCATGCGTTGTTGCAGGATCTGCGCGTTGAACCCTATGACAGGCCGGTTGTTCGTCTGACTTTGCTGGATGTACTGCGTGAGCAGAGAAACTGGGCAGGTGGCACTTTTGCAGCGTTGTTGTTACTGGCGGGTAGCTCGGTCTATGCCAGACGGGTCAACCGGAGTCTTCGTCTGGTGCGTCTCAGGCTCGAACAGGAAGTGCACGCAGGCAGGCGCGCGGCATCCGCGCTGGCCGCCCAGCGTGACCGGCTGGAGCTTGGCATTCGCCAGCGAACGCGTGAACTGGAACGCCTGCGCCTGTATGACCCCCTGACCTCACTGCCCAACCGTATGCTCCTCTACGACCGCGTGGACCGGCTGCTGGCAACATGCGCTCCGGGACAAAATCCGTTGACCGTGATATTGATCGGCATCGACAATTTCAGGGAGGTAAACGATACCCTCGGGCACTACCATGGAGACCTGCTGCTCCAGCAGATTGCCCAACGCCTGCGCGACACCTGGGGCGGGGCGGAGACAGTAAGCCGATTCGGTGGCGATCAGTTCGCCATTGCACTGAAACCGCAAACTCCCTCCAATGGCCTGACTGAAGCGATTGATAGCCTCCAGGTGGCCTTCGAGGCTCCTTTCGCGCTCGACGGCTTGCAGATATACGTTACTCACACTGTTGGCGTCGCGCACTATCCGCAACACGGGACGGACACTGACACGCTCCTGCGCCACGCGGAAGTGGCCATGTACACGGCCAGGCGGGATTGCAGTCAATTTGCTGTCTATGACCCTGATAAGGATCAGTTCAGCAAGCAGCGTCTGATCGTGGCGAACGCGCTGAGGCAGGCCATCAGTGAGGAGCAACTGGTCTTGTTCTACCAGCCGAAGGTCAGCATTTCCAGCGGTGAGCTGGTCGGCCTCGAGGCGCTGGTTCGTTGGCGTCACCCGGAACTCGGCATGGTGCCACCTGATCAGTTCGTGCCACTGGCGGAGCAAACCGGCCTGATACAGCCCTTGAGTCAATGGGTGCTGAATGCGGTGCTGCGACAATGCAATGCGTGGCGTGAATCCGGCCTGGAAACTTGTGTTGCCGTCAATCTCTCGACCTGGAATCTGCACGATACCAAGCTGGTCGCACAGGTATGCGATCTGCTGGAGGCCTGGGATGTTGGATCCGACTGCCTGGAACTGGAGGTGACCGAGACCGCCATGATGCTGGATCGGCATCGGGCCAGTGAGGTGCTTACGGCGTTGCACGAGACCGGGATAAGGATATCGATTGATGACTTCGGAACCGGCTACTCCTCGCTGGGCTATCTGCAGCAACTTCCCGTTGATATTCTCAAGATTGACCGTTCATTCGTGCAGGACCTGCCAGACAACCCGGCCAATGTCGCCATCACACGTTCCATTGTGAGCCTCGCTCACAGCCTGTCGCTGAAGGTGGTGGCAGAAGGGGTGGAGACGGAGCAGGCGCTGGCGTTCCTGCGCAGGATCGGCTGCGCTGTGGCGCAGGGTTATTATATCGACTAGCCGCTGCCGGCCGCGGACGTCGCCCGCAAGTGGTTGGCTGATCGTGCTGTGCCGTTGGAGTATGACACATGACTGAACTTATACGCATCATCCGCAAGCGGCTGGTGCTGGCCGGCCTGCTGCTGGCCATCGCCATCTCCATGGCTTTCTATGCCGGTCTTGACGACCTGCTGTTACCGCAGGATCGGTTCGATGTCGCGCCCTGTGAGGGCTGTGTGGCCAATACGCCGGAAATTCCCGTGAACCTTGCCGGAATCAAACACCGGGGGACGGTTAACGTGCTCCTGGCGCTTCTGCTATGGCTATCAGTGATGGTGCTGCTGATCAATTATGTTGCACTGAGGCCCTTCCATGATTTCGGTCACTGGCTCGTTGCCCTGCGGGATCGGCAAGGGCTGGACGGGGATGGCCTGGACCCGCATCGTCCGGAACTGCAGGCATTAGTCGGAACCGTTCGCAACTTACTGCGCTACAAGGAGACAGCCGATGTCCAGGTTCACATGCTGCGGCGTGCGGTAGAGCAAAGCGCATGCATCATTATGATTACCGATGCGGAGGGACGCATCGAATACGTAAACCCAAAGTTTACCGAGGTGACCGGTTATCAGCCCGCAGAGGTGCTGGGCGAGAACCCTCGCATCCTCAAGTCTGGTGAATCCTCATCGGAAACCTATCGGGAACTGTGGAGAACCATCAAGTCCGGACGGGAGTGGCGTGGCGAACTGCACAACCGGTCCAAGAGTGGCAGACTGTACTGGGTCACGGAGACCATCTCCCCGATCCGCAACGAGACTGGCGAGGTGACCCATTTCATCGCCGTCAAGGAGGATGTTACCGAAGCCCGCGAGTTGAACGAGCGGCTCTCTCACCAGGCCACCCACGACGCTCTTACCGGTCTCATTAATCGAAGCGAGTTTGAGCGGGAGCTGATCGCCCTGCTGGACAGTGCCCAGGGCGCTCCGGAGATGCTCCATGTTCTGGCTTACATCGACCTGGACCAGTTCAAGGTGGTCAATGACACCTGTGGACATGCCGCTGGCGACGAGCTGTTACGCCAGGTGTCCAGCCTGATGCGTCGCAAGCTGCGACAACAGGATGTGGTCGCGCGACTGGGTGGTGACGAGTTCGGTATCCTGTTGCGCGATTGCCCACCGGAGATGGCTACACGGACACTGCATCAGTTGCACGAGACGGTAATAAACCACCGCTTCGTCTGGGGCAAGAGTCACTTCAGGGTAGGTATGAGTGTCGGGGTGGTCTCTGTCACGGCGGTCTCACCGGATGTTGTGGAATTGATGAAGCAGGCCGACATCGCCTGCTACCAGGCCAAGGAAGAAGGTCGTGGACGCATCCGTTTTTTTCAGGGCGAGGGGGATCGGGGTACTACCCTGGTGAGCCGGGAGATGGTCTGGGTGGAACGCCTGGAACGGGCGTTGGACGATAACCGCTTTGTTCTCTACTGCCAGGAAATTCGTCCCTTGAATCCGCACAGGGAAATGCATTACGAAGTTCTGCTGCGCATGTTGGGCAGTGAAGGTGAACTGATCGGGCCAGGCAATTTCCTGCCCGCCGCCGAACGCTTCGGACTCTCCACACGGCTCGACCTGTGGGTGGTGTATCACCTGGCTGATCAAATAGACAAACTTCCTGTCGAGCAAGCCTGCCAGCTGAGCCTGACGGTTAATCTCTCCGGTCCGAGCCTTGGTGATGAGCGGGTTCTGCGGCAGATTGAGGTGCTGGTTCGCAGTGGGCCGTTAAGCCTGGTGCAGCTGTGTTTCGAGATAACCGAAACTTCCGCTATCACCAACCTGACTGCGGCCCTCGAGTTCATGGGCGAGCTGCGTCAATACGGTGTCCACTTCTCGCTGGACGACTTCGGTTCGGGCTTATCCTCGTTTGGCTATTTACAGCAACTGCCAGTCGATTACCTCAAGATCGACGGCCGTTTCGTGCGCAACCTGTTGAACGAAGCGGTGGATGAAGCCATCGTCCGTTCAGTCAACGACCTGGGCCACGCACTGAACATGGAGACTGTCGCCGAGTTCGTCGAAAACGAAGACATCCTCAAGCGACTGCGTGATCTGGGTGTCGATTACGGTCAGGGCTATGCTATCTCCAGACCGCAGCCGCTGGCGGAACTGCTCAGGGTGGCAATATGAACCACTTCTTGAACAAGCAGGTGCAGCGCTGCATCGTCACAGGTTGGAGTTAGAGTCCGGACAGCAACTCTGCGCGCTGTGTGGCCACTCCGTTTGTTATATAAATACCCGCCGGTATGTTTGCGTACAACATGGTGTATGCACGGAGAAAAGACGATGGAGTTGTGTTTACACAGGTTGGACAGCAATCAGTATTCACGATTTTCAACAGCCTGTTAAACGGTTACTCACTGCCCACCCACCCGTTCATTAATCACAACATTAACCTTGTCCGCCGCACTTTTTGTCGAAACCGGACTCTGCATACCCTGCAAGTCACCCGGCGCCGGCATGGCCTGGCCCGTCTTTGAAATTCTCGCACCGATACTCACCTGCGGGAAACGCGACAGCACCATGGCCGATGACATGGCCATAGAGTCATCCAGCGTGACAGTGACCGGCAGGTCACGTACCTGTTTGCGCACAATGGCCAGCGGCATACGCGGGCCATTGACAGCGCGGGCAAAGATAAACAGGGTATCGTCCGGTGATACCTTGTCCTGCAGGGCCGGGTCGAGTGATACCGTCACACGTATCGATGTTTTGTCTGCACTGCTGTCGGCTGCCTGTGTGGCTTCCGCTGGTGTACTGATGCCAGATTTTGTGCGCGCCAGCTGAATCTGTTGTTGCAGGATCACGGCGGTTTCACTGCCGGGCTGTACCTGGGTGGCAACAGCCTGCCAGTTTTCCAGTGCATTCTGGAAATCACCGCGCTGGTAATACCAGTGCCCGAGCAGCCACAGCCCCTTGGGATTGTCCGGTTGTTCCGCCAGTGCCTGTTGCAACAACTCACCGGCCTTGTCACTGAAGTTGCCGCTGTTCGCGGCTACCAGTGTGTCGGCATAGTCGATGAGCAGGTCAGGTGAATCGCCACCATACTTGCGTGCCTGTTCGTAGGCGTTCAGGGCTTCGTCAAAGCGGCGCATTGACGTGTAACTGCGTCCCAGCAGCATCCACCCTTCCGGGTGGTCCGGTTCTTTTTCCAGGCGCTGCGCCAGCTGCTCCAGCATGCTGTTGATCTCGTGTTCCGACACGCCACCCGGATTTTCTGTCGCTGCACGGCGGGCCTGTGCCGCCTGTTCGGAAAAATTGCTGACCCCCAGTTGCTGGTAGAGGCCAATTGCCAACAGCGGGATGGCGGGCACCAGTAAGGCCAGTACCCAGCGGCCGCTGCGAGTCGTATTTCCGGGTGCCTGTCCGTCACCACTCACCGCGTTGAGCAGTTCGCGTTCGAGATCGTGGCGGGCGGATTCATAGACCGCTTCATCCAGTTTCCCTGCGCGCATGTCGGACTTGAGTTCATCGAGTTGCTCACGGATGACGGCGGTGTTGAGCTGGTCGCGGTCTATGTCATCGCTACGCTGTTTGCGCATGACCGGCAGTATAATAAAGGTTAGTGCAAGCACGGCCATTGTGCCGGTCAGCAGCCAGAAAGTGGTCATGCAGATTTGTCTCCGTTACTGTCGTCACCGAGCAGCTTTTTCAGTCGCTCCTGTTCCTGAGTGGAAAAACTGGCTTCAGGTTGTAGTTTGCGCTGGCGGATGGTGTACGCCAGTACCAGCAGGCCGATAACAAGCAGGCCGAACGGGCCATACCAGAGTATCCAGGTTTCCGGTTTGACGGGCGGGTTGTAAAGCACAAAATCGCCATAGCGTGAAACCAGAAAGTCCACGACTTCCCGGTCACTTTTGCCCTGGTCCATCAGTTCATATACCTCACGGCGCAGGTCATGAGCCAGGTCGGCATCCGAATCGGCCAGTGACTGGTTCTGGCACACCAGGCAGCGTAACTCGGTGATCAGTGACTTGAAGCGCGTTTCATCGACCTTGCCACTGAAGTCAAACACTTCCAGTCCTGCGGCCTGCAACGGGGAGAACAGGGCGGCAGATACGGCCAGGCAGGCAAAGAGAACAATGCGGAAATGCTTCAAACCACTACCGTCATACCGGCGCAGGCCGGCGTCCATGGCGTGAAAAGACTTCATCCTTTTTCCTCACGCAGTTTTTTCACCAGTGGCAGGATTTCACGCTCAATCGCGTCGCGGCCCAGCGGGCCGATATGCTTGTGACGGATTACGCCCTGTTTGTCGATGACAAAGGTTTCCGGCGTACCGTACACGCCCCAGTCGATGCCGACACGCCCCTCGGCGTCAAACGCGTTGGCGACATAGGGATCACCGAAACGTTGTAACCACTGTTCGGCATCAGCGCGTTTGTCCTTGTAATTAAGACCATAGATCGGCACACCCATTTTGCTGAGTTGCATAAGTACGGGATGTTCCTGTCGACAGGCGACGCACCAGGTCGCCCATACGTTGAACAGTGAGACCTTGCCCTGGAAATCTGCATTACCAAGGAACTGTTCAGGCTGTTTCAGCCGGGGCAGGTTGAACACGGGGGCCGGTTTGTCGATCAACGGTGAGGGAACCCTTTTCGGGTCGATGCCGAGCCCCTTGTAAAGCAGTGCGCCCAGTGCCAGAAATGCCAGCAGCGGGGCAAGGTAACGGGCAAACGCAGGCATCAGGCTGTTCCCCCGCTGGTCAGCGCACCGGCTGGTGTATCGCCGCGCAGCTTCGCCAGTACACGCATGCGGTAGCGCGGGTCGGAGGCAGCCAGCAGACCACCGAAGGCCATCAGCAATCCACCCAGCCAGATCCAGCGCACCATGGGTTTGTAGTACAGACGCAGGGCCCAGTCACCGCCGCCGAGTGATTCACCCAGTGAGACATAGATGTCACGGAACAGTCCGGCATCGATACCGGCTTCTGTCATGGGTTTGGTCTGTACGCGGTAGGTACGCTTCTCGGGGTGCAACAGGGCAATTTCGCGACCGTCGCGGCTGACATGAATAGTGCCGCGTTGTGCCGTGTAGTTAGGGCCTTCATGTGCGGCAACACCGTCGAAGCGGAATACATAGTCATTGAGGGTGACTTCCTGGCCCGGACTCATGCGCACATCTTTTTCGATATCGAACTGGGTGACGAAGGTGACACCAACAACAAATACAGCAATACCAAGATGCGCGACCCACATACCGTAGTAGGAGCGGCCGCCACGCCCTGCAAGGTCGGAAAACAGTTTTGCCAGGCCGCCGCGATTGCGCAAGCGGACATGGACACTGGTCAGCAAGGTGGTGAACAGCCACATGGCCAGTCCGACCGCCAGCCCGGCAGACCAGGAACCGCTCGCAAATGGCAAGGCCGTAATCACGCCTGCCGCGATACTGATCGCCATGGCGACACGCAGTTGCCTGAGCAGTTCAGCAGGGTCCTGGTGTTTCCAGCGGGTCAGTGGTCCGGCACCCATCAACAGAATCATCAGTGGGGCAAAGGTTACGAACATACTGTTGAACCAGGGGAAGCCGACGGAGATCTTGCCCCACTCAAAAGCTTCGTAGAGCAGTGGCGCCAGTGTGCCGAGCAATACCAGCGCAGTAATAATGATCAGCAACAGATTGTTGCCCAGTAGCATTGTCTCGCGTGACAGCATGTCGAAACCACCGCCGCGAGTGATGCCCGGTGCGCGCAGTGCATACAGGAACAGTGACCCGCCAATAACCAGTATCAGGAAGATCAGGATAAACATACCGCGCGCCGGGTCCGAGGCGAAGGCGTGTACCGAGGTCAGTACACCGGAACGCACCAGGAAAGTGCCCAGCAGGCTGAGTGAGAAGGCAAGTAGTGCCAACAACACTGTCCAGCGTTTGAAGGCGCCACGCTTTTCGGTGACCGCCAGTGAATGAACCAGCGCCGTGCCGGCGAGCCAGGGCATGAACGAGGCGTTCTCCACAGGATCCCAGAACCACCAGCCACCCCAGCCGAGTTCGTAGTAGGCCCACCAGCTGCCCAGTACGATGCCAACGGTAAGAAACATCCACGCTACCAGTGTCCAGGGCCGCGACCAGCGTGCCCAGGCATTATCCAGCTTGCCGCCGATCAGCGCGGCAATGGCAAAGCTGAACGCAACAGACAGGCCGACGTAACCCATGTACAGCATCGGTGGGTGGATCGCCAGGCCGAAGTCCTGTAGCAGCGGGTTCAGTTCACCACCCTGGAAGGGTGCAGGGAACAGGCGGGCGAAGGGGTTGGACGTAAACAGCAGAAAAGACAGGAAGCCGATACTGACCATACCCATGACCGACAGCACGCGCGCCACCATGACTTCCGGCAGACTGCGGGAGAAAGCGGCAACAGCAACCGACCAGGCAGAAAGGATGAACACCCAGAGTAATAACGAACCTTCGTGTGCGCCCCATACGGCGGAAATCTTGTAGATCGTCGGCAATTCGGTATTGCCGTGCTGCGCGACGTACAGCACCGAGAAGTCATTGGTCAGGAAGGCATGGACCAGCGCGGCAAGGGCGATACTGAGGAACACGAACTGCCCGTAGGTCAGTGGACGTGCCAGCGCCACCCACGACGGGGTGCGGTTGAGGCTGCCGATCAGTGGAACTGTTGCCTGAACCAGTGCCAGGCACAGTGCGAGTATCAGTGCGAATTGTCCAAGTTCAGGAATCATGGTGTGTTGTTACCCCCGGCAGCGACGCCTTCCCTGTGAGATTTTTCCAGTGCGTCGGCAACTTCCGGCGGCATGTAGTTTTCATCGTGCTTGGCCAGTACCTCATCCGCGATGAATACGCCATTTTCGTTGAGCTCGCCGTGTGCGACTATCCCCTGACCCTCACGAAACAGGTCAGGCAGGATGCCGGTGTACTCGATGGTTACGGTTTTGTTGTTGTCGGTGACCTCGAAGCGTGTCGTTAGTCCGTTGGGCAGGCGTTTCACGCTACCGGTCGTGACCAGTCCACCGAGCCGGAAGGTGTGGCCAGGCGGTGCATCGCCCGCCACCACTTCACTGGGCGAATAGAAAAACATCAGGTTCTGGTTGAATGCATTGAGTGCAAAACCAACGGCAATAGCGACACCGGTCACCATCAGGCCGATCAGGATCAGACGTTTACGGCGGGCAGGGTTCATCGGTTCATCCTCTGCGCGCGTTTTTCACGCTGCGCCAGTTGGGTTAACAGTTTGCGGCGTGCCATGACAGGTGCGACCAGGTTCGCCAGCAGTACCACCAGCGTAATAGCGTACGAGCTCCAGACGTAGCTGGCATAGCCACCCATATGCAGGAAGTCATTCATGTGTCGCCACCAGTTCCTTTACCCAGGAGGTATTACGTTCACGCTGGAGTACTTCGACACGTGCGCGCATCAGCACGACCGTGGCATAGAAGAGTTTGAAGGCGATGGCCATCAGCAGCAGGGGGATCAGCATGCGGAAATCAATGGACGGTGCATCAAACTTGGTGACCGTCGGTCCCTGGTGCAGGGTATTCCACCATTCCACCGAGTAGTGGATGATCGGTATGTTGACGACACCCACCAGTGCCAGAATCGAGGTGGCGCGTGCTGCGGTGCGTCGATCCTCTACCGCGTTGTACAGGGCGATGACACCGAGGTACAAAAACAGCAGGATCAGTTCCGATGTCAGGCGCGCATCCCACACCCACCAGCTGCCCCACATGGGTTTGCCCCAGATCGACCCGGTGATGAGTGCCAGGAAAGTAAATGAGGCGCCAACATGCGCACTGCTGATGGCCATAATCTCGGCCAGCTTGATACGCCATACCAGGCCGATGACACCGGCGCCGGCCATTACCATATAAATAAACAGTGACATCCATGCTGCCGGTACATGCACGAACATGATGCGGTAGCTGTCACCCTGCTGGTAGTCCGTTGGTGCGACCAGCAGTCCCTGGTAGAGGCCGGCCAGCATGAAAACGAGACAGGCTGCACCCAGCCAGGGAATCCACTTTCCACTGATACGGTAGAAATGTTTTGGTGAGGCAAGCTGGTGGAAGAAACGTAACATGATCAACTCATACTGATGCGTAGTGACGCGGCGGTGGCAGCGGGTGACAGGCTGATAGCCAGTAGCAGCAACGCCGAGAGCAGTGACAGGTGTGCGCCGACCGGCAGTCCGGCGTCGCTGTTGGCGACAGCGCTGGCGGCAAAAATCAGTACCGGCACATACAGTGGCAGCACCAGCAGTGACAGGATGGTGCCGCCCTTGCGCAGGCCGACGGTCAGTGCCACGCCAATGGCGCCGATCAGGCTCAGCACCGGTGTGCCGAGTGCCAGCGTGACTAACAGGGTACGCATTGCTTCAGCAGACAGGTTGAGCAACACACCGAGCAACGGCGCCACGATCAGCAACGGCAGGCCGGTGATCAGCCAGTGCGCCAGTACCTTGGCGACCATCAGCACCGACAGCGGGTGGGGGCTGAGCAACAATTGTTCCAGTGAACCGTCGTCGAAGTCGGAACGGAATACGGTTTCCAGTGACAGCAGCGAAGCAAGCAGGGCAGCAACCCAGATAATGCCCGGCCCGATTTCGCGTAACAGTGAAGGGTCGGCACCGATACCAAGCGGGAACAGTGCAGTCACCAGCACGAAGAACAACAGCGGGTTGATCATTTCCGAGCGTCGCCGGTACGCCAGTGTCAGGTCACGGCGCAGCAGTAGGGTAAAGGCCTGTGGAAGTGTGGCGGGTTTCATGCAGAAAGGTTGATGCGGGTAATGTCGCTGCTGTCCAGTGTAACCGTATGGTGTGACGTAACAGCCAGCATACCACCGTCCTCGAGGTGTGTGTTGATCATACTTTCAATCAGCGAGATACCGTGAGTGTCGAGCGATGTGAACGGTTCATCGAGAATCCACAACGGCGACCGGGTTACCAGCAGCCGTGCCAGTGCCAGCCGGCGTTTCTGTCCCGCCGAAAGGTTAATGGCAGAGACATCATCGAAGCCGCCAAGTTCCATGGCCTCCAGCGCGTCGGCGATTTCCATTGTTGATGGTGTGCCGAGGCTGCGTGCGAATATCAGGTTTTCCCGCGCGGTGAGTTCCAGCTTGATGCCGTCCTTGTGCCCGACCCAGGCGGTCACGGCGTTGTAGCCGGTGGCCAGCCGGTAGATATCCCCACCGTTCCAGTGGATATAGCCCTCGTCCGGTTGGCGGATGCCACAGAGGATGCGCAGCAGTGAGGTTTTGCCGCTGCCATTACGGCCTTCCACCAGCAGAACCTGCCCGGCGCCCAGGGTGAAAGACAGCTCACTGAACAGGTTGCGGTCATCGCGGATGCAGGTGAGGTCGCGCGCTTCCAGCGTGTCGGTCTGGTTGTAGTGACTCATGCGCCCCGCTATTGCAAACGTGCACGCCGGAAGCGGGCCTTGAAGCGTTGCAGCAAGGTCATGGGTTTGACCTCGACAGTGTCGGGAGAATGGGCAGGTTCAACGGCGCCGCTGCTTGAGAATGACAATTTCATGCGACTCCAGTTGATCAGCGGGTTGCCGGCGGCAACTGTCGACAGACCAAGCGGGTCAGCACCCAGTGTACCCACCAGATTCTTGAGATAGCTGCGACTCTGCGCCTGTTTCAGACGTTCGGTCGCACGCCGGTAACGGCCGGCAATGTCGAGGCGCTGCGCTTCATCGACATAGTCGGCATCGTCCATAAACTGTTTCAGGTAATTCACGTTGCGCTGCCAGAGCGCAATGTCGCGGTACTGCTTCACTTCCAGCCGGTGTTTGTACCAGCGCGACCTGAGCAGGTTTTCGCGGGTGAACATGGCGCGGAATTTCGGGTGATGCGCATCCATACCTTCGTGCTCGCCGGTGGCCATGATATTGATAAGTGCCTGCAACGGCGGACAGGCATCCTCAATGCTGCCATCGTCAATGAAGCGCTGCGCCTCGCGCTGCTGTGCCTCGACGATATTGTTGATGCCATCGACAAACACATCGAGGCTCTGGATTTCCGGCTTGAGAATCTCGTCGGTGAAGACCGCGCAGGGGTTGTCGAAGATCTTGCCGAAGAACCCGTGTACAAAACGGCTGGTAATACGGTAACCGAGCCGGCTGGCCAGCACCCGTTCACCGTTGTGTTCGAAATCATCCAGCTTTTCCAGGTAGCTGTTTTCGATCAGCCACGCGGGGTCGCGTTGCTCGGGTTCGAGTCGCGCCCAGATTTCCGGCACCAGCAGGCTGATGTCATGGTCAACCCGTACATCCGGTCCAACGTACCCGGCAGAACTGGAAAAACCGGCATAGCCGGTGAGGATATAGGACACCAGTGCATTGTTCAGGTCGGCAACGGTGCGCAGCGCATTGAACGGCCCCTTGGTCAACGCCCCTTCACTGCCGGCCCCGGTGGTGGAAGGTGATTTGCCGGTCAGGCTGCACAGGAAGTCCATGAACAGTTCCGGCAGTTCCTGGTAGTGAATCGGGTTGTAGACCGCCAGCGGGCGAATACCGGCTTCCGGCGGGTTGTTGCGCCGTCCGGCCAGCACAGCATCGACCGGGTGACAAACCTGCTGTTCCAGCGGCAGCTTGCGATGGAAGCGGGTGCTCATTTCTGCAACGTACTTACGTACCGGATTGACCAGGTCAGGCCGTGTCTGCAGGTAACGCGGGTTTTTCGACGGGGCGCCGTCCACCATGCGCGGGTGTGCGGATGACACGACATAGGGGCTGTCATCCTCGTAAGCAGACTTCAGCATATTCTGCATGGGCGGGGTGAACTGGTAGAAGGTGTGGACGTCTTCAACCAGTTCCCTGACCTTGTCATGATCGAACGGTTCGTAGTTGGCGAAAAAATTATCCGCTTGTGACATGTCCAGCTCGGTCTGTTTGTCGAAACCCGGGATAATGGCATCATCGGGGCGCTGGAACAGGCGGTATTCACAGTTGTGCGCCAGTTTTACGCTGTGTTCCCCGATGCGCGCCGGTGCGCAGTCGGCGATACAGCTCGACGGCACCACCACAGAAGCCGTGATGTCGTCTTCCATCTGGATTTTTTCGGTGGCGATGTAGTCCTGGCGTAGCTTGAAGGTTCGCCACTTGGCATCGCGGTCGAAACCTACACGCAGGTAAGAGGCAACGATATGACGGTCATCGAGCTTCAGTTCGTGTGCCGGCGCGCCGTCCACCTTGTCCACCGACAGGTGCTGGCGCCAGTTGTCGCCCCATTCCGGCCGGTAGAAACGCTTGATGATAAACACCAGTGCAAGGATGCGCGGCGAGATGGAATCCAGCCACTGGTTGAATGCATCGGTATAGCTGGAACTGGGTGTCAGTAACTTGATTACCGAACCCAGGCTGCGCTCAGGGCTGAGCGGCTGGCGTGTCGGGTCGCGATCCTCGTGTTCGAAGCCGGGTTTGAATCGCGTGGTGTAATCCATGTCGAAGATGGCCTGCACCTGGTCGAGGTCTTTTTGCAGGTCATCGACGAACAGCGAGCGGTAGATCACGGCATCGTTCAGTGACTTGGAGATTTCCGACTTGCCGCCTCCTGATACCGTGGAAGGCTTATGACAGAACGTGCCTTCCGGGTTGGTGCCGACCAGGCGCCATGAGGGCGCGCCCGGGTGCTTTTCCATTTCTATCTTGTAGCCATTGGGCTGCATGTAGATCTTTTCCGGCTGCAGGCGGATGGTTTGTTGTTCGCCATCCTTTTCCCAGCTAATGGTCTGGGCATTGAGGTCCATGCGCACCTTTTGCGGCACATAAACAATCTGCGGGAATTTTTTGTCGATGGCATAGCCTTCCGGCTTGACATCCATCAGTTCGCCATAGCGATCGGCGATCTCCTGGAAAGAATAACCGGGTTTGTGGGTGCGGCTGTCAACACCGTATTCCTCGCCGTGATTGCGGCGCGGGAAAGCCAGCGCACCGCCGGCGTGTTCTTCCTCCGCCAGGCCGTACAGGTTGGCGGCAAAACTGATCTGGGTCTTGACTTCCTTCTTGCAGTAACCGAAGTAGTTGTCAGCCAGCAGGGTGACGATGACACCGCTCTCGTCACGCGCGGTGATCTTGAATGCCTGGCCGTTATTGTAGATTTCATTTTCGTCTTTCCAGCACATGCCGTCGGTGCGCTGGCGTTCGCTGGCGTCGTTCCAGTGCGGCAGACCCAGGTCTTTCTTGGGCAGGCCGACCAGTTGTGGTGCGAGGATCACGCAGCCGGTGTGGCCGGTCCAGTGGTCCACGTCCAGCGCCGCGTCGAACTCGGCCAGGTAGGGGTTGCCACCGTTGCCGAAAATACTTTCCACGAAGTCCAGGTTGCTGACCAGGTTGCCGGGCGCGAAGAAATGAATCTCCATCGACTTTTCCGCTTCCTTGCCGGGGATGGCCGGGCACACCACCGGCCGTAGCAGCAGCGACACGAACATGTGCGCCGGCTCCGGCAGGTTGGCTGTGAAGGGGATGGTCAGGAGTTGTTTCGGTGGATTCAGGGCATGGGCGAGCATGCGCGCAAAGGCAATTTTCGGTACCGCTTTTTTGTCCCCGGGGATCGGCAGTCCACCCTCGGCGATGTGAAATGAACCTTCAGTGGTACGACGGTCGCTGGCCGGGTTGTGCAGTACGCCATTTTTTACCCGGTAGCTGGAAATGATGTCGGAGCGGAATACATCCTCGCCCATGGGCAGCGACAGTTCGCGCGCCACGCCGTGCCGGTCCAGGATAAATGACTGGCTGGGCAGTGACGGCACCTTGTCCAGTGACAGGTCACCCAGGTAGCGGTTGAGGAAGTCCTGGATACGCTGGTCGACCCAGCAGTGGTAATCAGCCAGCAGGCGGTTTTTTTCCCGGTAGCTGCGCAGCAGGTCGCCGGAGATGTCGAGGAAGCGGGCTGCGTCTTCGGGTACGCAGGTGGGTTGGCCGGACGAGGCCAGTTTCAGGTTGATATAGAGTTGCAGTTCTTCGCGTTCCTGTTCGGCATCGTCAACTGCCTTGTTCAGGCCTGGCGCGTGTGCAAAATCCATCAACTTCTCCTCGCTGACTTTCTGTCAATTGTTCTGTGCGCGCGCCCGGGTTGGCGGTCTGGTGGGCAGCGGTGAGTATCTTAGCGAATCTGTGTGGGGAAGTCAGACGGCAATTTTACGTCATGCCGGTGCAGGCCGGCATCCAGGGGTTTGTGTCTGGATGGATTCCGTCATTCGCCGGTGAGATGAAGGGAAAGCGTCTTTCAGACTGGATCGGGGTACATTTTACAAAAGGCTTCTGATACAATGGCTGGGATGTTTCCCGGGGCCGGCGGTAAATTGGCGGTTTCCGGGTTTTGCAGTGGGCCATAGGCCCATTTTTTGTTTGTGGTGGAAATGTATGCCGCGTGAATCAGCGGAACTACGCGCGCTCCTGGAGCCGGCGGTGACAGCACTGGGTTTTGAACTGGTCGGGGTGGAATTTATCCGCGCCAAACAGGGCGTGCTGCGGGTATACATCGATCGTGAGCAGGGCATTACGGTGGAAGACTGCAGGGCGGTCAGCCACCAGGTCAGCGGCATCCTCGACGTTGAGGATCCGATCCGTGGGCAGTACGCACTGGAAGTGTCGTCACCCGGACTGGACCGGCCGTTGTACCAGACAAAAGATTTTGAGCGTTTTGCCGGGCATGAGATTACCTTGCAACTCGCCGCTGCCGTTGACGGCCGGCGTAAATTCCAGGGCACCCTGATGGGCCTGAGAGACGGCCAGGTCGTGTTGCAGATGGGTGAGGAAGAGCTGGTTGTGGCGCCGGATGAAATAGACCGGGCACGGCTGGTTCCCGATTTTGATTCGCATCGTGTGGAGGGTGCGTAAATGAGTAAAGAAATTCTTCTGGTCGTGGATGCCGTCTCGAACGAGAAGGGCATCAGCAAGGAAATCATCTTCGGCGCGATCGAGGCTGCACTGGCGTCTGCGACCAAAAAATGCCACGAGGAAGACATCGAGGCACGTGTCGAGATCGATCGCAACACCGGGGACTACAAGACTTACCGGCGCTGGGAAGTGGTCGAGGAACACCCTGATACCGAAGCTGGCGAGGAAGATGAAGAGGAGGGGGGTTACCGCTACCCCAGCCGCCAGATCCTGCTGGAAGAGGCACGCAAGCAGAATCCGGATATCCAGGTTGGTGATTACGTCGAGGAAGAAATCGAATCTGTCGATTTCGGTCGTATCGGTGCGCAGACTGCCAAGCAGGTCATTGTGCAGAAAGTGCGCGAGGCCGAGCGCGCCCAGGTGGTCGATGCCTATAAAGACCGTGTCGGTGAACTGGTGACCGGTATCGTCAAGCGCGTCGAACGCGGCAATGTCTACCTGGATCTGGGCGGTAATGCTGAAGCCATAATTTACCGTGAGGAAATGATTCCGCGTGAGGCCGTGCGCCCCGGCGACCGTCTGCGCGGTTATCTGAAGGAAGTGCGCAGCGAGCAGCGCGGCCCGCAGTTGTTTGTCAGTCGCGTGGCGCCGGAATTTCTGGTGGAGCTGTTCAAGCTGGAGGTGCCGGAAGTCGGCCAGGACCTGATCGAGATTCTCGGCGCCGCTCGTGACCCGGGCATGCGCGCCAAGATCGCCGTGAAATCCAACGACCCGCGCATCGACCCGGTCGGCGCTTGTGTCGGTATGCGTGGTTCGCGCGTACAGACCGTGTCCACTGAACTTGCAGGTGAACGTGTTGATATTATCCTTTGGGATGAAAACCCGGCGCAGTTTGTCATCAATGCCATGTCGCCGGCCGAGGTTGTGTCGATTGTGGTCGACGAGGACAAGCACAGCATGGATGTCGCGGTGACCAACGAACAGCTGTCCCAGGCCATTGGCCGTGGCGGCCAGAATGTGCGCCTCGCCAGTCAGCTGACCGGCTGGGAACTGAACGTGATGGACGAGCAGCAGGCCGCGGAGAAATCCGAGGAAGAAATGAAACTGCTGACCAAAGTGTTCATGGATGACCTCGATGTCGATGAGGAAGTGGCGGCGATCCTGGTGCAGGAAGGTTTCTCGACCATCGAGGAAATCGCCTATGTGCCCAACAGCGAGCTGTTGCAGATCGAGGAATTCGAAGAGGATATCGTCGATGAGCTGCGCGGCCGCGCCCGCGATGTGCTGCTGACACGGGCAATCGCCAGCGAGGAAAATATCGGTGGCAGCCGCCCGGCAGATGACCTGCTGGAGATGGACGGTATGGACGAGGATCTGGCCTTTACCCTGGCGGGCAAGGGCATCGTTACTATGGAAGACCTGGCCGAACAGGCTGTCGATGACCTGATGGATATCGACGGCATGGATGAAGAACGCGCCGGAAAATTGATTATGACCGCTCGGGCCCCCTGGTTTGCGGAAGAAGAACAAGGGTAGCCGTCGAGGAGACGCTTTACGATGACCGACGTTACGGTACGACAGTTTGCACATGTAGTTGGCTTGCCCGTGGATCGCCTGTTGGCGCAACTGGGAGAAGCCGGCATGCAGATCAGCGACGCAGATGAAACCATCTCCGACAAGGAGAAAATGCAACTGCTGAGCTATTTGCGCAAGAGCCACGGGAAATCCGAAACGGCTGCAGAAGCCGCGCAACCGAAGAAGGTGACGCTGCGGCGCAAGATGCACACTGAATTGAAAACCGGTTCGACAGGGCGTGGCAGCACGGCCAGGACCGTCAGTGTCGAGGTACGCAAGAAACGCACTTATGTGAAGCGTGCCGAACTGGTCGCCGAGGAAGAAGACCGGCTCAAGCGGGAAGCCGAGGAAAAGGCGCGCCTGCTGGCCGAGCGTGAGGCGAAAATCCAGGCTGAGAAAGATGCCCTGCGTCGCGCCGAGGAAGAGGCACAGCGCAAGGTCGAGGAAGAACAAAAGCGCACCGAGGAAGCCCGTCGCAGGAAGGAAGAGGAAGCAGCGCGCAAGGCGAAAGAAGTCGAGGCCAAGGTGTCTGATGAAGCCCAGGCCCAGGCGCGTGCCGAACAGGAAGCACGCCAGCAGAAGGCCGAGAAAGAACGCAAGACCCGCCACCGTGAGCCGGCTGCTGATCAACACACCAAATATGGTCGTAAGGAACTGCACGTTGCCAAGGGCAAGGGTGGTCGACGCAAGAAGCCCAGTGGTCGGCGCGCCGGTGGTGTGGCTGTCAAGTCTTCCGGTGAACACGGGTTCGAACGTCCTACTGCACCGGTGGTGCGCGAGGTCGAGATTCCGGAAGCCATTTCGGTTGGTGACCTGGCGCAGAAACTTTCCATCAAGGCGACTGAGCTGATCAAGTCACTCATGAAGATGGGTGTTATGGCGACGATTAACCAGACGCTGGACCAGGATACCGCAGTGCTGCTGGTCGAGGAGCTTGGTCATATCGCCAAACAGGTTTCCGAGAACGACCTGGAAATCCAGATCGAGCAACAGGCTGCTGCCGAAGTGACAGGCGAGAAAGTGCCACGTCCACCGGTTGTGACCATCATGGGTCACGTCGATCATGGCAAAACTTCGTTGCTTGATTACATTCGCAGCACGCGGGTGGCCGCGGGCGAGGCGGGTGGCATTACCCAGCATATCGGCGCCTACCATGTCGAAACCGACAAGGGCACCATCAGTTTCCTCGATACCCCGGGCCATGCGGCGTTTACCGCCATGCGTGCCCGCGGTGCCCGGGTAACGGATATCGTTATTCTTGTGGTGGCGGCTGACGATGGCGTGATGCCGCAGACCATTGAGGCAATTGAGCACAGCAAGGCCGCCGGGGTACCGATGGTGGTGGCTGTCAACAAGATCGACAAACCGGAAGCGGACCCCGAGCGGGTTAAAACCGAACTGTCACAGAAGGGTGTTATCCCGGAAGACTGGGGCGGTGATACCCAGTTTATCGAGGTGTCGGCCAAGACCGGCCAGGGCATTGATGAACTGCTCGATGCTATCCTGTTACAGGCCGAACTGCTGGAACTGAAGGCCGTTGTGGACTGTCCCGCGCAGGGTGTGGTAATTGAGTCCGCGCTCGACAAGGGCCGCGGTCCGGTGGCGACTATCCTGATACAGAATGGTGTGTTGAAGAAAGGCGATACGCTGGTTACCGGTCACGAAATCGGGCGCGTGCGTGCGATGTTCGATGAGGCCGGCAAGCCCATCGACTCGGCGGGACCTTCCATGCCGGCCGTGGTGCTGGGACTGTCCGGTACACCGGCAGCCGGTGAAGATGCGCAGGTCATCAATGATGAGCGCAAGGCGCGTGAACTGGCCGAATTCCGCCAGACGAAACAGCGCGAAATGAAACTGGCGCGCCAGCAGCAGGCCAGGCTCGAAGACATGTTCAGTAGCATGAGCAAGGGCGAGAAGAAGGTACTCAATGTTGTCCTTAAGGCGGATGTGCAGGGCAGTGCCGAGGCATTGCGCGAGGCACTGACCAGGATCGTTACCGATGAAGTGACGGTTAATATCGTTTCATCCGGTGTTGGTGGTATTACCGAGACCGATGCCAACCTGGCGCTGGCAGCCAATGCCATCCTGATCGGTTTCAATGTGCGTGCCGACGCGTCGGCACGGCGTATTGTCGAAGAGAGCGATATCGACCTGCACTATTACAGTGTCATTTACGATGCGATCGATCATGTCAAGTCCGCGGTATCCGGCATGTTGTCGCCGGAAGTCACGGAAGAGATTATTGGTCTTGCCGAGGTGCGTGATGTATTCCGTGCGCCGAAGATCGGTGCGATTGCCGGCTGCATGGTGACCGAGGGTGTGGTGCGCCGCAGTGCACCGATCCGTGTCTTGCGTGACAATGTGGTTATCTTCGAAGGCGAGCTGGAATCACTGCGTCGTTTCAAGGATGACGTCAACGAGGTGCGCAGCGGCACCGAGTGCGGTATTGGTGTGAAGGGCTACAATGACGTCAAGCCCGGCGACCAGATCGAGGTCTTCGAGCGGACAGAGAGGGCGCGTACGGTCGATTGAGCCGGCCGTTTTGATCGCGCCAGGTTCCAGTAGCGGCGGTGAGCTTCCATGCCCAGAGATTTTCCCAGAACGCGCCGCGTTGGCGAACAGATCCAGCGCGAACTCGCGACCCTGATTCGTGACGAGGTGCGCGACCCACGTGTCGGTATGGTCAGCGTGTCGGCCGTTGAAGTGTCGCGCGACCTGTCTCACGCCAAGGTCTATGTGTCGACCCTTGGCGACCAGGATGAAATCACCGAGTCACTGAAAGCCCTGCAAGGCGCAGCGGGTTTCCTGCGCCACCTGCTCGGCCAGACACTCAAGATGCGGCACGTACCGCAACTCCATTTCAAACAGGATCACTCCCTTCGGGAAGGGGCTCGTCTGAGCGCGTTGATCGATTCTGCCGTCAAGGCCGATGCGAAACCCGACGACGAAACCGATCCGGACAACGATTGAGGAATATCAGGTTATGGGTCGACGCCGCGTACGAGGTCGGGACGTCAACGGCATTCTGTTGCTGGACAAACCGTCGGGGATTACTTCCAACGATGCCCTGCAACAGGTCAAACGTCTGTTTTTCGCCAAAAAGGCCGGCCATACCGGCAGCCTGGACCCGCTGGCGTCCGGCGTATTGCCGATTTGCCTGGGTGAAGCCACCAAGGTATCGGCGTTTTTGCTGGATGCCGACAAGCGCTATGAAGTGCGTTGTCAATTGGGCGTGAAGACCACCACCGCGGATGCGGAAGGTGAAGTGATCAGTACCCGCCCGGTGGAACATTACAGCGATGCACAGATTGAAGCGGTGCTGGAACAGTTCCGCGGCGCCATTGAGCAGATCCCGCCCATGTACTCGGCACTCAAGCACGAGGGGCAGCGGTTGTACAAACTGGCCCGGCAGGGTGTTGAGGTGGAGCGCGCCCCGCGCCCCGTAGATATCCACGAACTCACCCTGACCGGGCGCGGCGAAGACTGGCTGGATATCGCTGTGCACTGCTCAAAAGGCACCTATGTCCGTACACTGGTCGAGGATATCGGCGAGCAGCTGGGCTGCGGTGCGCACGTTTCAGCACTGCGCCGCACGTCGGTTGGCCCCTATGGTGACGACAAGCTCGTCACCCTGGAGCAGCTCGAAGCCATCAAGGAGCAGGACAAGCGTGCCACCGATGATCTGCTACTGCCTATCGAAACCGCGCTAACCCAATGGCCGAACGTGAATTTATCTGCTGACGCCGCCTTTTACCTGCGCCAGGGGCAGGCCGTCCTGGTGCCGCGCGCGCCCACCAGCGGCTGGGTGCGGCTGTACGAGGGCGAGCATACCTTCCTCGGTATGGGCGAAATTCTCGACGACGGCCGGGTGGCGCCGCGCCGGATGATGAAAGGTGCCTAAGCTGTTGAGCGAAATGGCACAGGCAGGTAAACTACGCCGCTTGCGTCTGGCCTGTTCGCTGGATGCATAACCTGACTTACATTTGGAGCAAAGCATGGCTTTATCAACCGAACAGAAACAACAGATTGTCAGTGATTACCAGCGTGCGCCGGGCGATACCGGTTCACCCGAAGTACAGGTAGCGCTGCTGACAGCGAACATCCAGGAACTGACATCCCATTTTCAGGAACACAAGCATGACCACCATTCCCGCCAGGGTCTGTTGCGCATGGTCAGCAACCGCCGCAAGTTGCTCGATTACCTCAAGGGCAAGGACGTCAGTCGTTACCAGGACCTGATTGGTCGCCTGGGTCTGCGTCGCTGATTTTTTCTTCTTTAGTATTCAATCAAACAGCTGTAGCCATCAGTTAAGGACTAGCCAGTGAATCCGATCAAGAAATCGTTCCAGTACGGCGACCATACCGTGACCTTTGAAACCGGCGAGATTGCCCGCCAGGCCAGTGGCGCCGTCATGGTCAGCATGGGAGAGACCGTCGTATTTGTTACCGTGGTGGGTTTGAAACGCGGTTCGGAAGGCCGGGACTTCTTCCCGCTGACCGTGGATTACCAGGAACGCACCTACGCCGCCGGGCAGATCCCGGGCGGCTTTTTCCGTCGCGAAGGGCGACCAAGCGAGAATGAGACACTGTTGTGTCGCTTGATCGATCGTCCGATTCGCCCGTTGTTCCCGAAGGGTTTCACCAACGAAGTTCAGATCATCGCCACGGTGATGTCACTGGACCCCGAGATCGATCCTGACATTCCTGCCCTGCTTGGCGCTTCCGCGGCCTGCTCGATTTCCGGTCTGCCGTTTGCCGGTCCGGTCGGTGCAGCGCGTGTTGGCTACATCAACGATGAATACGTCCTGAACCCGACACACAGCCAGCTGGAAGATTCCAGGCTGGACCTGGTCGTTGCCGGCACCTCCAGGGCCGTGCTGATGGTCGAGTCCGAAGCGAAGGAACTGCCGGAAGACGTTATGCTCGGTTCTGTTGTATACGGACACGAACAGATGCAGTCTGCCATCAGCGCCATCAGCGAACTGGCTGCCGAAGTGAATGCCCCGGCCTGGGAATGGTCAGCACCTGAAGCTGATGAAACACTGGCGAAGCGGGTTGCCGATGCCAGCGAGGCGGCATTCGGTGAGGCGTACCAGATTGCCGACAAGCAGGATCGCTATGCACGGCTGGATGCCATTCGTACAGAAACGATTGAAAAACTCGCCAGCGATGATGAAGGTGGCCACAGCGCCGAGGATATCCGCGGTGCGATGGACAAGCTGGAAAAACGCATTGTCCGCAGCCGTATCATCGAGGGTAACCCACGCATCGACGGCCGTGATACCAAAACGGTTCGTCCGATTACCATCCGCACCGGCGTGCTGCCGCGCGTTCACGGTTCTGCGCTGTTCACGCGTGGTGAAACCCAGGCGCTGGTGGTTACCACGCTGGGTACCGAGCGTGATGCGCAGATCATCGATGCCCTGCAGGGTTCGTACCGTGAACACTTCATGCTGCACTACAACTTCCCGCCCTACTGCGTCGGTGAAACCGGCCGTGTCGGCAGTCCCAAGCGTCGCGAGATCGGTCACGGTCGTCTTGCCAAGCGGGGCCTGCTGGCAGTGATGCCTTCGGTCGAGGACTTCCCCTATACCATTCGCGTGGTGTCGGAAATCACCGAGTCAAACGGTTCCAGCTCCATGGCCAGTGTGTGCGGCAGCAGCCTGTCTATGATGGACGCGGGTGTACCGTTGAAGGCCCCCGTGGCGGGCGTGGCGATGGGTCTGATCAAGGAAGGCGATAACTTCGCTGTACTGACCGATATCATGGGCGACGAGGACCACCTCGGCGACATGGACTTCAAGGTGGCCGGTACCGAAAAGGGTGTGAATGCCCTGCAGATGGACATCAAGATTGATGGCATCACCAAAGAGATCATGGAGCAGGCACTTAACCAGGCACAGGATGCCCGCCTGCACATTCTCAAGGAAATGAACAGTGCCATCAGTACCGCGCGTGAAGAAATGTCGGCCTATGCACCGCGTTACATCACCATGAAGATCAACCCGGACCGCATCCGCGACGTGATCGGTAAGGGCGGGGCGACGATTCGTGCGCTGACCGAGGAAACCGGTGCCAGCGTCGATATCGATGACAGTGGTACGGTCAAGATTGCTTCCGTGGATCACGCGGCTGGCGAAGAGTGCAAGCGCCGCATCGAGCAGTTGACAGCCGATGTTGAAGTCGGACACGTATACGAAGGCAAGGTTGCCAAGCTGATGGACTTTGGCGCTTTCGTGACCATCCTGCCGGGCAAGGACGGACTGGTACACATCTCCCAGATCAGTGACGAGCGTGTCGAAAAGGTCAGCGACAAGTTGTCCGAGGGCGACACCATCAAGGTCAAGGTGCTGGAAGTCGACAAGCAGGGCCGTATTCGCCTCAGTATGAAGGCGGTGTGAAGTAAAAAAGGGCCGTAAGGCCCTTTTTTACTGGATTCCGGCATTCGCCGGAATGATGAAGCGTTAGTTCAGCAGCGAGCCGTCCAGCATGCTGTAGAAGTTGTCCAGGCCGTCATCATACTCAACCTGCATCAGGCCATTATCGGACTTCTTGCCGATGTTCTGCTTGTGCCACACCAGTTTTCCGGTGCTGGAGTCATAGACCCGCAGCAGTCCACCCTTGCAGCCCACGGCCACGCGGGTACTGTCCGGTGAGATGTCCGTGACACAACGCTTGCCTTCGGTCATGGAGTCAGTGATTTCCAGTTCGGTCCGTTCACCGGTGGTGGTGCTCAGCAGCACCACCTTGTCTGCCTTGCCGTAGGAGCGGGGCAGGCCGTCGTCGCCGAAGGTAATCAGTGAGCGCCTGGGCATCACAATGGCAAAGAACTTCAGGTCAGGTGAAACGCGGACACTGGAAATACGGCGTGGCTTCTTCGCGTCGCCACTGGCCCATTTCAGGGTGTGCTCCTTGCCGGATTCGATATCATAGACATTGCGCAGGGAGATCAATTGCTTGCCGTCCTTGCTGAACTGCAGGGAACTGAACTGGCGCGGAATCATGAAATCGCTGCCGGAATAGCTTTCGACAACATGGCGCTCGTCGGTATCGGTATCAATAACAGCGAACTGGTCGCGGCCGACGAATGCCACGCGATTACCGGCATCTGTGATACCCAGCGCGTAGACGCCCGCATCAATATGTTCGATGGTGTGGGTGATGGTGAATTTTTCCAGGTCCATCACGTGCAGGTCGGAGTTGTACTCGAAGGCAACCTGCTGGTCCTTGTCGTTGGTACGCGCGGTGCAGGTATTCACCACGATAGCGGCGAACTTGCCATTGTTGGATGGCACAATCGGACCGACATAGTCATGGAAGCCGGTCTTCGGGTCGCAGTTGCCGTTCTTGCCCTTGACCTTTGACAGCTCGATGCGCGCCGGTTGTTTGCCCGAGAAGTCCATATAGCCACCGATGAACCCGGGCAGCTGTGTCTTCTGGTTGCTACCCATAACGCCCAGTGAACTCGGGATCAGCAATACCTTGCCGTTCGGATAGGAGCCGGTCATCACCACATCCTTGAAGTTGCTGATACCCCAGCGACGGTTGCCTACCCGGCCATACTTGTCGCCAAACAACATATCCAGATCCTTGCGGTCGCCCAGGGCTTCCACCAGTGCGCCACTGCTGGCATCCCAGATTTTGATGCCGCCGGTATGTTCCACCTTGTCGGCGAGTGTGTAGCCGCCGGCACCACCCGTAATAAGATGTTTGCCGTCTTCAGTGAAGTGGATCGAATAGATATCGGCTTCGGATGCATGGCTTGCGCCGGACAGCAGCGCCAGACTCAACGCGGTTGTCTTGATCAGCTTCGAACGTGTCATAGGGGTTTGGCCTCGGTTAAAATTTCCAGTTCTGTGCGCCAAGGTATTGACGAATCAGTCTGGGTGAGGTATCGGCATGACCTGTGTCAGCTTGAGGAAAGTGTTGTGGTTATCAGTTGCTTAGCCACTTATCGGGCTTGTTCGTCCATTAATTAAACTTATATTAAACTTATTTAAACAAGGGGATATAAAACGAACTTAAAAAGGAACTTTATGTTGGTATCTGGCGCTGACAGCTTGTCAACACTACGCAACAGGGTCAGGTTTCGAGCAAAAAGAAGTACATCAGAAATTACTTATAATGCACTGAAGTGGTGCGAAAAAAGCGTCAGTTCATCGCCTCTCATCCGGGTTGAACCAGCCAGTCACACGCTGGTCCAGCCAGTAGCGGGGACACAGAGGCAGCCGGCCTGAAACAAACCCGACATGTCAGGCAAGCAGGCGTTGAATGGTGGTGCGCAGTGTGTCGACGTTGAAGGGCTTGTCGAAAATGGCCGAAACACCGCTTTGCTCGACACCGGCCAGTCGGGTCTTGTCTGTTTCAGAGGTGACCATTAATACCGGCACGCTCTGCTGGCTGCTTTCCTTGCGGATGAACTGGCTGAGTTGCTCGCCATCCATTTCCGGCATGTTGTAGTCGGTAACAATCAGGTCAAAGAATTCCTGCTCGATATGTTCCACGGCCTGCCTGCCATTTTCCGCTTCGCTGATTTTTTCGACGCCCATTTTCTCCAGCATCTGGCGGATGATGCGTCGTGAGGTGAAGCTGTCGTCGACGATCAACACGTTCATCTCTTCCGGTGTGATGTGCTCCAGTTCCAGTGGTTCAGGTTCAAGAAACTCCAGCGCCGCAAACAACGAGGCGCGCAGTTGATCCTGCGAGCAGGGTTTGGGCAGCATGGCGACCACGCCGGCCTGACGCAGCGGTTCCAGGTAGCGTATGCCGGTTTCGCTGGAGACCAGCATGAAGGCAACATCGAGCAGCCGCTCATCCGCACGCATGCGCTGAACCAGTTCCGTGCCTGTCATGTCGGGCAGGTGCATGGTGCTGATCACCAGGTCCGGGATGCTTTCCTGCATTAATGCCAGTGCAGACTTTCCATCCTGTGCCCGGCGCACAGCCGGTGCGCCCAGCGCCGTGAGATAGCCCTCGATAATCCTGTGCTGGGTGGTCGAAGGTTCAACCAGCAGAACTTCCAGTTGTTGTATCGATAATTGACTCATTGGTGGGCCCGGTTGGTAATCAGTTCCTTGACCACTCCCGGGTCGGCGAGTGTACTGGTGTCGCCGAGGGTATCGATTTCATTCGCGGCAATCTTGCGCAGGATGCGGCGCATGATTTTGCCGGAGCGGGTCTTGGGCAGTGCGGGTGCCCACTGCAGCACATCGATGGTGGCAATCGGGCCAATTTCGTTGCGTACCATTTTGATCAGTTCGGTTCTGAGTTCATCACTCGGTTCCACACCCTTGACCAGCGTGACAAAGGCATAGATACCCTGTCCCTTGATATCGTGCGGGTAGCCTACGACGGCGGCCTCGGCAACAGCTTCGTGCAGGACCAGCGCACTTTCCAGTTCTGCCGTCCCCAGCCTGTGCCCTGAAACATTGAGTACATCGTCCACGCGCCCGGTGATCCAGTAATAACCGTCCTTGTCGCGACGTGCACCGTCGCCGGTGAAATACATGCCCGGGTAAGTCGAGAAATAGGTTTCCCTGAAGCGTTTGTGATCACCGTACACGGTGCGCATCATGGCCGGCCAGGGACGGGTGATCACCAGGTTGCCCTCGGCTTCGCCTTCCAGCACATGGCCTTCATTGTCGACCAGGGCTGGTGCCACACCAAAGAAGGGCAGGGTTGCTGAACCGGGTTTGGTGGCAATCGCGCCGGGCAGCGGTGTGATCATGTGGCCGCCGGTTTCCGTCTGCCACCAGGTGTCGACAATCGGGCAGCGGCCTTCGCCGACAACCTGGCTGTACCATTCCCAGGCTTCCGGGTTAATGGGTTCGCCAACGGTGCCGAGCAGTCGCAGGCTGCTGCGCCTTGTTTTTTTAACCGGTCCTTCACCTTCGCGCATCAATGCACGGATCGCGGTCGGCGCTGTGTAGAAGGTGGCCACTTCGTGCTTGTCGCACACCTGCCAGAAACGCGAGGCATCCGGCCAGGTGGGGATGCCTTCGAACATCAGTGTCTTTGCACCGTTCGCCAGCGGGCCATAGACAATGTAGGTGTGCCCGGTGATCCAGCCGACGTCCGCAGTACACCAGTAGGTCTCGCCGTCCTGGTAGTCAAATACATATTTATGAGTCATGGCGGCATATAACAGGTAGCCGCCGGTGGTGTGCAGTACGCCCTTGGGTTTTCCGGTCGAGCCGGAAGTATAGAGAATGAACAACGGGTCTTCGGCAGACATGTGTTCCGGTTCGCAGCTGGCGTCGACGGTTTTCGCGATCTCGTGCAGCCACACGTCGCGCTCGTCGTGCCAGTGAATGTCGCCACCGGTGCGTCGCACGACAACAACCGTGTGCACATTCGGGCAGTTTTCCAGCGCCTTGTCCGTATTGGCCTTGAGCGGGATGACCTTGCCGCCGCGCACGCCTTCATCGGCGGTAATCACCACGCGGCAGTCCGAGTCGAGGATGCGGTCCTTGATGGATTCCGGCGAGAAGCCACCGAATACCACTGAGTGCACGGCGCCGATACGTGCGCAGGCCAGCATGGCGTAGGCGGCCTCGGGGATCATGGGCATATAGATGCACACCCGGTCGCCTTTTTTCACGCCACGTTTTTTCAGTACATTGGAGAAGCGGCAGACTTCGCGGTGCAGTTCGTTATAGGTGATGCACTTGTCCCGGGCCGGGTCATCACCTTCCCAGACAATGGCGGTCTGTTCACCGCGTGTTTCCAGGTGCCGGTCGATGCAGTTGTAGCTGGCATTCAGCTCGGCACCGGCAAACCACTCGATGTGCGGTTCATTGAAGTCCCAGTCGAGTACCTTGTCCCACGGTTTGTACCAGCTGATAAAGCGCTCCGCCTGCTGGCCCCAGAATCCGTCCGGGTCGTCGATGGAGCGCTGGTACATCTCGCGATACTGTGTTGCGTTGATATGCGCGCTGGCAGCAAAGGCGGGTGGCACCGGGTAGAGCTTTTCCTCTGACATCCACGAACTCCTTGTTGTTCAGATTCAGGGCATTGTACGGACAATCGGGAAGCAGTATCAATCGGCTTCGATGGCGCGCTGTTGCGGCAGGGCGTGGGTGTCCCAGACGGTGACTGCCCATTGCAGGAAGCTGGCGGGCGATTCGCGTTCCCGTTCGGCGGGCACCTCGTGGCCCAGAAAGCGCAGTGCTCGCGCCAGTTGTGTTGTGGGTTGTCTGCGGTCGAGCGGTCGGGCAAAGGTTTGTTTGCTGAGCTTGGCGCCATCTGCTTTTACTGCAATCGGCAAATGCAGGTAGGCGGGGGTTGGTATATCCAGCACGTGTTGCAGTCCAATCTGGCGGCAAGTGGAATCCAGCAGGTCAACGCCACGCACGATATCGGTGATGCCCTGGCAGGCATCGTCGACCACGACGGCCAGCTGGTAGGCGAACAGGCCATCGGCACGACGCAGAATAAAATCACCGACCTGTTGCTCGAGGTTTTCCTGAACGGGGCCCTGCAGACGATCGATAAACCGTGTGGTGATACCGTCAACGCGCAGGCGTACCGAACGCGCTTCACGTCCGGGCGGCAGTCCGTTGCGGCAGGTGCCCGGGTAGACGCCGCCGGGCGTGCCGGTTGCACGAATTTCGCGACGGGTGCAGCCACAGGGGTAGGCGCGTCCCTGTTCGAGCAGCCGATCGAGCGCTGACTGGTAGGCTTCGTGACGCCGGCTCTGGTACATGACTTCATCATCATGCAGCAGCGCAAACGCCTCCAGCGTGCACAGGATATCGTCAGCCGCGCCTGGTACTTCCCGCGGCGGGTCGAGGTCTTCCATGCGTACCAGCCAGCGCCCGCCGCGGGCACGGGCATCAAGGTAACTGCCCAGTGCGGCAACCAGCGAACCGAAATGCAGCGGGCCGGTGGGCGAGGGTGCGAAGCGGCCAGTATAACGGGTGTCCGGCATGGGCAACAGTTTACCAGGCTAACCCTGCGGGTTGACGCGTCCTAGCTGTGCTGTTTCTCGCGGATCTCGTCGAGCGTCTTGCAGTCGATGCAGAGCGTGGCGGTAGGGCGTGCCTCAAGCCGGCGAATGCCGATCTCGATGCCGCAGGCCTCGCAATAGCCGTATTCATCATTTTCGAGGTGCATCAGCGCTTCGTCGATCTTTTTGATCAGCTTGCGTTCGCGATCCCGCGCGCGCAGTTCCATGCTGAACTCCGATTCCTGCGTGGCACGGTCATTCGGGTCGGGGAAGTTGGCCGCTTCGTCCTGCATATGGTGCACGGTGCGATCCACTTCTTCCATCAGGTCATGCTTCCAGGCATTGAGGATCTTGCGGAAGTGTTTGACCTGTTCCTCGCTCATGTATTCCTCGCCCTTCTTTTCCATATAGGGGGCGATGCCGGGTACCGGGCCGGCGTGGGCGGAGAGTGGAGCGGGGGCCGGCTTGTGTGGCGATTTCTTTTTCGGTGCCCGCGTCTTCGGTGTACTGGCGGCAGCCGGTTTCCTTGTGGCGGCTTTCTTTGCAGCCGCTTTTTTTGCTGGCGCCTTTTTGGCGGCAGACTTCCTGGCGGGTGCCTTTTTCGCCACGGCTTTCTTCGCCACGGCCTTTTTCTTTACCGGTGTTTTTTTCGCCGCAGTTTTCTTTGCAACGGTTTTTTTCTTTGCAACGGTCTTTTTGGCGGCAGCTTTTTTCTTTGCCGGCGTCTTTTTGGCGGCTACTTTTTTCCTGGTTGCCGGTTTCTTCGCGGCAATTTTTTTCTTTGCTTTCGCTTTCGCAGCCTTTTTCTTGGCAGCCATGCAACTTCTCCAAATTAAAACAAGCGATGCTCTATATCAAAAACCCGGAACAAGGGCAAGCATTTATTGGCCGGCCCAACCAAGTGGCGTAGTTTCCGGCTGTGCATCGGCGGAGTCAAGCACGAATCGAAAGTGTCGGGTCATTGAGGCTTGTTGCGGGTTTCGGCAGTGCGGTAGGCTAGACGGATTTAACGTCAGGAAAAACTTTATGAGTCGCTTAACAACCTTGCTGTTTGATGTTGATGGAACGCTGGCGGATACGGAGGAAATCCATCGCCAGTCCTTCAACAAGGCATTCCGGCAGGCCGGCCTCGACTGGGAGTGGTCGCAGACCCTGTATGGTGAATTGCTGGCGGTCACCGGTGGCAAGGAGCGCATCAGGCACTTCCTGGCAACGCACCTGCCTGACTTCGAGCCACCCCTGAATCTCGACGAATACGTGGCCGGCCTGCACGCCGCCAAGACGGATATCTATACCCGTACCATGGCGGCCGGTGAGTTGCCGTTGCGTCCAGGCGTACTGCGCCTGCTCAGGGAAGCGCGTGAAGCAGGTCTGCGGCTGGGCATTGCAACGACCACCACACCGGCCAATGTTACCGCCTTGTTGCAGTACAGCGTTTCGCCCGGGGCGGTCGACTGGTTTGACGTGATTGCCGCCGGCGCCGTGGTGCCGGCCAAGAAACCGGCGCCGGACATCTACCACTATGCCATGCAGGCCATGGACGTCAGCCCGGATGAATGCCTGGCGCTGGAGGATTCGGCCAATGGTCTGCGCGCCGCGCGCGATGCCGGGCTTGAAACCCTGATCACCACCAATGAATATACCCTGGATCACGATTTCACCGGCGCCGCAATGGTGGTAGATACGCTGGGTGAGCCGGATGCGCCCATGACCGTGCTGTCCGGTATGGTATGCGATAAACCCTGCGTCGATATCGAATGCCTGCACAAGTTGCATGCGGCAACCCGGAGAGAGGCCGGCTGAGTGACCGCGCGGCGTATTGAATCCATCACGCCGTTTCATGTCATGGCGTTGCTGGCGCGAGCGCGCGAACTGGAAGCACAGGGCCGTACTATTGTTCACATGGAGATCGGTGAGCCGGATTTCTCCACCCCGCAACCGATTATCGATGCCGGCATTCGCGCCCTGCAGGAAGGTCGCACCCACTACACGCCGGCCGTCGGGCTGCGTGAATTACGCGAAGCCATAGCCAACGATTACCGGGAGCACGATGGCCTGGAGATTGACCCGCGGTGCATTATTGTGACACCCGGTGCATCCGGCGCCCTGCAACTGCTACTGGCGCTGCTGGTAGACCCCGGCAGTGAAGTGTTGATGACCGACCCGGGTTACCCCTGCAACAGCAACTTCGTGCGCCTGTTCGATGCCCGGCCGGTGCGCGTGCCGGTTGGCGCAGACCAGCATTACCAGCTCGATGCTGCCAGCATCGAAACCCACTGGAATGACAAAACCTGCTGCGCCCTGATCGCCAGCCCGTCCAACCCCACCGGCACCCTCATCACGCCGGAGCGCCTGGAGGCGCTGCACAAGGCCGTGCGCGCCCGTGGTGGCAGCCTCATCGTGGATGAAATCTACCAGGGGCTGAGCTACGGCGAGCGGCCCCGTTCGGCACTGGCGCTGGCTGATGACCTGTTCGTGATCAACAGCTTTTCCAAGTTCCAGGGTATGACCGGTTGGCGCCTCGGCTGGCTGGTTGCGCCCGAGGCCCACATTGATGCCCTCGATGCACTGGCGCAGAACCTGTTTCTTGCCGCGCCCACGCTGGCCCAGTACGCCGCACTGGCGGCTTACACGGATGAGGCGCAGGCCATCATCGAGTCACGCCGCCAGGCCTTCCAGGCGAGACGAAATTACCTGCTGCCGGCGCTGACCGAACTGGGCTTCGATATCCCGGTGCAACCGCAGGGCGCCTTTTACCTCTACGCCAACTGCGAACGCTTTACCGATGACAGTTTTGCTTTTACACGCGACCTGCTGGAGCAGGCCGGCGTTGCCATCACCCCCGGCATCGATTTCGGTGACTGGAAAGCGCAACAGCATGTGCGTTTCGCCTATACAACCGATATGGAAAGTCTGAAGCTCGGTGTCGAGCGTATTGCGGGATACATAAAGCAGCAATGAAAGATCTGTTCAATGGTCCGCGTTATCTGCTCGAAGGCGCTTCACTGTTAATGCGCCCGAAACTGCGTCGCTTCGTTATCATCCCGTTGCTCATTAATTTATTGCTGTTTGGCGGTCTTCTCGCCTGGGCATATAGCTGGGTCGATGATACGACGCAGTGGTTACTGTCACGCCTGCCTTCCTGGTTGCACTGGCTGAGCTTCATTATCCTTCCACTGTTCTGGGCAACCAGTCTGGTTGTAATCTTCTATAGCTTCTCGGTGGTCGCCAATCTCATTGGCGCACCGTTCAACGGCCTGCTGGCGGAAGCCGTGGAGGCCCACCTGACGGGCAAGACATTTGAGTCAAACTGGCGTGATGTGGTGCGCGACATTCCACCGGCCGTGCTTTCTGAAATACGCAAGCTGCTGTACTACCTGCTGCGCGTGATCCCGTTGTTTATCCTGTTATGGGTTCCGCTGCTCAACCTGCCTGCAACGGTGGTGTGGGTGCTGTTCGGGGCGTGGATGATGACAGTACAGTACATCGACTTCCCGATGGGCAATCACCGGCTGTTCTTCACCGAGCAACGGGCGCGGCTGCGCAAGCGGCCGTTGCTGGCGTGGAGTTTCGGCGGGCTGGTGATGGTTTGCACGCTGATCCCGGTGGTGAACTTTATTGTGATGCCGGCGGCAGTGGCGGGGGCGACGGTGATGTGGGTTCGGGAGGAGGGGCTTCGTTCGAGTGGTTGATTTCGTCACGGGCGGGGTGAGGCTTTTTCAGGCGGCGGCTTGCCCGCTGCGCGGGTTCCCTGCGCTTCTCGACGTTTTGCGCGCTCGCTAAACTCGCGGTACGCGCTTTGCGCGAACCGCTCAGACAACGCTCGCTTGATCGCAAAACGTCTGCGATGCTCGGCTGCGCCGATGCCTGAAAAAGCCTCACCCCGCCCGTGACTGGCTCCGTGTTAGATGTTGCCTGAGTCGTCATTGCGAGCACAGCGAAACAATCTCCTGCAGAGCGGCATTTCAACCCTGAAACAACGCCTCGATACCACGCGCCAACCGTGCCGCACCATGCGCCGCCTCACTGTGTAACGCTTGCGAGACAGGAACGTTGAGCTTCACTGCCCGCATTGCCTCCCAGCGCTTGTTATGTGCACCGCCACCAACGGTTAGTACCTGTTTCAGCGCAGGTGCGCCGCAAGCGTGTAGTAAGCGATAACCTTCCGCTTCAATGTTTGCCAGCCCTTCCAGAATGCCCTGGAAAAATACCCGCTCCGACGAGGGCCGTGGTGTTAATCGCGGCACGAGTGACGGGTCGGCAATCGGGAAGCGTTCACCGGGGGCGGCTAGCGGGTAGTAATCCAGCCCGGTCGGGTGTTCGGTATCCATCAGGCGGCTGTAGCGTTTGATGTCGCAGCGGCTGAAGTATTGTTTCAGCACGGCGCCACCGGCGTTGGATGCGCCACCGGCCAGCCAGTGGTTGCCGAGTCGGTGGCTGTAGATGCCGTGGCTGGCGTCGAATACCGGCTGGTCGGACAGTACCTTGATGACCAGTGTGCTGCCCAGCGAGGTGACGCCTGTTCCCGTCTGTGTGGCGCCGGTGGCGAGGAAGCCGGCGGTGCTGTCGGTGGTGCCGGCGACCAGTTCTGCACCGGGCCAGTTCCAGCGTGTGGCCAGTTGTTCCGACAGGGGGCCGATGGGTGTTCCCGGCGGGACGACTTTCGGCAGGGCTGACATGTCGATTCCCAGTTTGCCCAGCCATTCGGGCCAGCGCCGCTGTTGCGGGTCGTAGCCGAGTTTAAGCGCATTGTTTTCGTCGCTGGAGTGAAACTGCCCGGTGAGCTTGCCGGTCAGCCAGTCGGCCTGATGCAGTGGAATGGCATCGCAGGTTTCGGCGACATCACCGGCATTGAGCTGGTCGCGCAGAAACAGGTATTTTGCGAGGCTGGCGCTGGCGCCACGTGCGGCACTGTGTTTCGGGGCCACGCTGCTGACCTGCCCGGCGGCCTGTGTGGCGCGCGCATCGTTATACATCAGGGCGAGGGTGAGTGGTGTGCCATCAGGCTGGCACAGCAGCAGCGTGGATGAGGTGCCGTCGAGGGCAATACGGACGACTGCTGCGTTGTGCAGCGAAGCCGCCAGCCTGTCCAGGGTGGCGCACAATACCTGCCACCAGACTGCGGGGTCCTGCTGGACGTTGGCGCCGTCACGTTCCGGCGCAGGCAGTGGAGCGGTTGCCGAGGCCAGTTCCGCATCATGCGCGTCAATCGCGCAGGCGCGAATCCCGGAAGTGCCGATATCAATGCCGATGAAGGCCTGCCGGACAGGCATGCGGGTTCAGGGAAGCTCGACCCGCTGCGGGGCTTTCCAGGCCGGGTCGCGGTGTTCGGCGATGACAGTGGTGTAAACCCCGCCGCGCACGTTGAATTCGGCCGTCAGGCGCATGAAGCGCGGCGCGCAGGCTTCCACCAGCTTGTCGAGGATCTGGTTGGTCACATCCTCGTGGAAGGCGCCTTCGTCACGGAACGACCAGATATACATCTTCAGTGATTTCAGCTCCACGCAGCGCTGGTCGGGCACATATTCCAGCTCCCGCTCGGCGACATCCGGCTGGCCGGTCTTCGGGCACAGGCAGGTGAATTCCGGCATGCGAATACGGATGGTGTAGTCGCGCCGGGGGTGCGGGTTGTCGAAGGTTTCGAGGTCTTTGCTGGGCTTCGTAGGCATGCGCGGAAGATACAGGATGAGGCTCAAACAACACAAGTTTCAGGGGAACAGGGAGTTGGGTTTGGTATGTCGAATTGATGGCAGATAAACCACCATGTCAACCTTGTCAGGCATGGCGTGTATCGGTACAGTTCGGCAATGCGATTGAGCAAGCTTAAACTCTCCGGTTTCAAATCTTTCGTCGACCCTACCACTGTGCATTTTCCGTCCGAACTGACGGGTGTGGTGGGGCCGAACGGGTGTGGTAAATCCAATGTCATTGATGCGGTGCGCTGGGTGATGGGCGAGAGTTCCGCCAAGCACCTGCGCGGTGATTCCATGGCCGACGTGATATTCAACGGTTCGTCCGCGCGCAAGCCGGTGGCACAGGCCTCGGTCGAACTGGTGTTCGACAACTCGGATGGCGGGCTGGGCGGTCAGTATGCCAATTACAACGAAATCTCCCTGCGCCGCCAGGTCACGCGCGACGGGCAGTCGGCGTACTTCCTCAACGGCACGCGTTGCCGGCGTCGCGATATTACCGATATTTTCCTCGGCACCGGCCTTGGGCCGCGTAGCTATTCGATCATTGAGCAGGGCACCATCTCGCGCCTGATCGAGGCCAAACCGGAAGATCTGCGCACCTTCCTGGAAGAGGCCGCCGGCATCTCCAAGTACAAGGAACGCCGCCGGGAAACTGAAAAACGCATCAGGCATACGAAGGAAAATCTCTCACGTTTAGATGACTTACGAGATGAAATTGAGAAACAACTTGAGAAGCTGAAGCGCCAGGCTCGCAGTGCGGAGCGGTTCAAGGAGCTGCGTGAGCAGGAGCGCCGGGTCAAGGCCGAGCTGCTGACACTGCGATACCAGGCGCTGCACGAGGAAAGTGCCGACCGTCGCAAACGCATCCAGGAAAACGAGACGGCGCTGGAAGCTGTGATGGCGGAACTGCGGGCCGTGGAGGCCGAACTGGAAAAGGGCCGCGAGGAACACGTCGAGGCCACCGACAGCTTCAATGAAGTCCAGGGTCGCTTCTACGAACTGGGCGCCGACGTGGCGCGCATCGAGCAGGCTATCCAGCACGGCAGGGAAACCCGCCAGACCCAGCAGGAAGAGCTGGAGTAAACCGAGCAGGCGTGGAACGAGGTGCAGGCGCACATCAAGGTCGACGGGCAACGGCTGGAACAGTTGGCGAATGAACTGGCCGGGAACGCCCCGGCCCGCGAGCAGGCGCGTGCACACGCCGATGCATCGCGCGCCAGGCGTGAGGCCGCCGAAAAGGCCATGCAGGAATGGCAGAGCGAGTGGGATGCCTTCAACGTCCGCGCCAATGAAATTACCCAGACCGCACAGGTTGAGCGCACCCGCATCGATCACCTGGAGCGCCACCTCAACCAGTTGACGCAACGTCGCGAACGCATCGAGCAGGAGCAGAAACAGCTCGACAGCCAGGCGCTGGAGCGTGAAATCACCGAACTGGAAAACACGGCAGCAGAGCGCCAGCAGGCGGCAAGCGCCTTGCAGGAGCAGCTTGAAGTCCTGCGCGCGCGCATCGACGCACTGCGCGAGAGCACCCGCACCCAGCAGCGTGAACTCAACCTGGCACAGGGTGAACAGCAGGATATCCGCGGCCGCCTGTCGTCCCTGCAGGCCTTGCAGCAGGCCGCGCTGGGTGGGAATGAAGGCGAAATCAAACACTGGCTGGACGCGCAGGGCCTGAACGATGCACCGCGCCTCGCCAAGCAGCTCGATGTCGATAGCGGCTGGGAACGGGCCGTGGAAACCGCGCTGGGCTTTTACCTGGAAGCGGTGTGTGTCGAGGGCAGCGATGCCGTGGCCGATACGCTGGCCGATATTTCACAGGGCGCCTTGTCGCTGGTGGATACGTCTGCGGTTGTCACCGAAGAAGCGGGCAACGCCGGTGTACCGCTGACACAGAAGGTTCGTGCTCCCTGGTCGTTGAACAGCTTGCTGGCCGGCGTCTATGCCGCCGATACTCTGAGTGAAGCCTTGCAGTTGCGCAACCGTCTTGCCGCACACGAATCCGTTGTGACCCGTGATGGCATCTGGGTCGGCCCCGGCTGGCTGCGCGTGGCGCGCGATGCCGACGGCAAGTCAGGCGTGCTGGAACGCGAGAAAGAAATCAATGTATTACAGGAACAACTTAAAGAAAAACAACAGCTGATTGCTGATCTTGAAAACGCCCTGGAAAGCGGTCGTGGCGAACTCCAGAATGCCGAGGCGCAGCGCGAGGAAATGCAGGTCGAGGCCAACCGCGCCCACCGTGATTTCAGCGATGCGCGTGCTCAGTTCGATGCGCGTCGTACCCGCCTGGAACAGATTCACAAGCGCAACGAAGCCCTGCAGCAGGAAGCCGGCGAAATCGCCAGCCAGCTGAGCGAAGACACCAAAGCCGCCGACCAGGCCCGTGCACGTTTACACGAAGCGCTGTCCACCATCGATACCCTGGCCGATGAACGCGAGCAGCGTTCCGCCCAGCGCGACCAGTTACGCAACGCGCTCGATGAGGCGCGCAGTGAAGCCCAGCGCGATCGCGACCAGGCGCATGAACTGGAACTCAAATACCAGTCCATGCACACCGAACAGGAAACCACCCGGCAGAACCTGGAACGCATGCGCGGCCAGCAGGGCCACTTGCAGCAGCGTCGCGAGCAACTCCGCCAGTTACTCGCCGATGGCGAAGCCCCGTTGCAGAAGCTGGAACAGGAGCTGGAGATCGGCCTCAGGCAACGCCACGAAGTCGAAACCGAACTCGCCGACCGCCGTCGCAAACTGGAAGCCGTCGAGCACAAGCTGCGCGAAGACGAACAGAAACGCCACCGCACCGAGCAGCAGGCGGAACAACTGCGCGACCGCCTCGGCCAGGAAAAACTCCACTGGCAGGAGATCAAGGTGCGCGGCGAAACCCTGCTGGAACAGATTGCCGAAAGCGGTTTCGAACTGGCGCAACTGGTCGAGGAAATGCCCGGGGACGCCACGCTGGAAGCCTGGGAAGCCGAGGCCGGGACGCTGGCCAACCGCATCACCCGGCTTGGCCCCATCAACCTCGCTGCCATCGAGGAATACGAGGAACAGTCCGAGCGCAAGAAATACCTCGACGCCCAGCACGAGGACGTCACCTCGGCGCTGGACACACTGGAAAACGCCATCCGCAAGATCGACCGCGAGACACGCACCCGCTTCAAGGAAACCTTCGACAAGGTCAATACCGGCCTGCAGGCCACGTTCCCGCGCCTGTTCGGCGGCGGTCACGCCTACCTGGAACTGACCGGCGAAGACCTGCTCGACACCGGCGTGACCGTCATGGCACGCCCGCCGGGCAAGCGCAACAGCACTATCCACCTGTTGTCCGGTGGTGAAAAGGCGCTCACTGCCGTGGCGCTGGTGTTCTCCATTTTCGAACTCAATCCATCGCCGTTCTGCATGCTCGACGAGGTTGATGCACCGCTCGATGACGCCAATGTCGGCCGTTTCTGCGAGATGGTGAAGGAAATGTCCGAGCGCGTGCAGTTCATCTTTATTACCCACAACAAGATCACCATGGATCTTGCCCACCGGCTGACCGGCGTCACCATGCACGAACCGGGCGTCTCGCGCCTGGTGTCCGTGGATGTCGACGAGGCCGTGCAGCTCGCGGCGGTCTAGTCGTTCGCTATGGATGACCTGCGCATCATCCTGCTGGTGACCGGTGCCGCGTTCATCGGCGGCGTGTATCTCTGGACACGCCTGCAACAGCGCCCGGCGCGGCGTGCCAGACGCAATGCGCTACGTGCCGCTCACGGCGACACCGAAGCGGCGGATATCGAACAGGAACTGGCGCACATGGAAAAACTGGTTGCCGAGCGCGACCACGATCCCGACTGGCACGACCCTGTGGATGCCGGCAGCGCACAAAGCCCGGCGAACCCCGGTGAGCAGATCCATGTCATTTCCGTTATCGCCGAAGACAACGAACCTTTTCCCGGCGACAAACTCCTCAAGGCCTTCGCCAACAACAAGCTGGTGCACGGTAAAAAAGGTATTTTCGAACGCCACGTGGAGCAGGGCGGTCGTGACATTGCCGTGTTTGGTGTCGCCAACCTGGTCAAACCCGGCACTTTCCCGCGTGATATGCCTGCGTTTACGACGCCCGGCGTCACCCTGTTCCTGCAACTGCCCTGCGCCATCGGTGCGCTGGATGCGTTCGATGACTTCGTGAACACCGCGGAACGCCTCGCCGTGGAACTGGCCGGTGAACTGCGCGACGAACAACACAAACTGCTGACCCACCAGGTGCTGATGCAGGTGCGCGAACAGATCGCCGAATCGCAGGCCCGCTCGCGCATTGCGGCGTCCTGACCTGAACGGAACCGGCCTTGAACGTAAAGCAACGCGTCGAACAGCTGCGCGAACAGATCCGTTACCATAACTACCGCTACTATGTGCTCGACGACCCGCAAGTCCCGGACGCCGAATACGACCGTCTGTTGTGCGAGCTGCAAAAACTCGAAGCCGAACACCCGGAACTGATTACCCCCGATTCCCCCACCCGGCGTGTCGGCGCGCAACCGCTGGACGGTTTCGGCGAAGTGCGCCACGAAGTCCCCATGCTGTCGCTGGACAACGCCTTCAGTGACGAGGAACTGGCCGAGTTCGACCGCCGCGTGCGCGAACGGCTGGGAACCAAAACCGTTGAGTATGCCGCCGAACCGAAACTGGATGGTCTCGCTATCAGCCTGTTATACGAACATGGCGTGCTGGTGCGCGGTGCTACCCGTGGTGACGGAACAAGCGGTGAGGACGTGACACAGAACGTGCGTACTATCCCTTCCATCCCGCTGCGCCTGATGGGTGAGGACTACCCCGAACGACTGGAAGTGCGTGGCGAAGTGGTCATGCCACTGGAAGGTTTCCGCGAACTCAATAAACGCCAGCAGGCCGAGGGACACAAACCGTTCGTCAACCCGCGCAATGCCGCCGCCGGTTCACTGCGTCAACTCGACCCGAAAGTCACCGCGCAACGCCCGCTGGACATGTACTGCTACGGCGTCGGCCTGGTGGAAAATGGTGAACTGCCGGATCGTCACAGCGCCATCCTCGAACGCTTGCGTGACTGGGGCCTGCGCGTATATAAAGGCATCGCTACCGTGCGCGGCCTCGACGGTTGTATCAGCTACTACCATAAAATGGAGAAGCTGCGCGACAAGCTGCCGTTCGATATCGACGGCGTGGTGTTCAAGGTCGACAGCCTCGACCAGCAACAACGTCTGGGCTTCGTCGCCCGCGCCCCGCGCTGGGCCATCGCGCGCAAATTTCCCGCCCAGGAAGAACTCACCCGCGTACTCGATATCGATGTGCAGGTCGGTCGTACCGGTGCTATCACCCCGGTGGCGCGGCTGGAGCCGGTGTTCGTCGGCGGCGTCACCGTCACCAACGCCACCCTGCACAACGAGGACGAGATCCGACGCAAGGACGTTCACATCGGTGACTGGGTGATCGTGCGCCGCGCCGGCGATGTGATTCCCGAAGTGGTGTCGGTGGTGAAAGACCGCCGACCCAAAGATGCAAAGCTGTTTGTTATGCCGAAAAAATGCCCGGTATGCGGCTCCGATATCGAACGCGTGGAAGGCGAAGCTATTGCGCGCTGCACCGGCGGCCTGTACTGCGAAGCACAGCGCAAGGAAGCCATCAAACATTTCGCCTCACGACGCGCCATGGACATCGAAGGCCTTGGTGACAAACTGGTGGAACAACTCGTCGACGAGAAACTCATCGACGACGTCGCCGACCTGTACCGCCTGGATATCGATACCCTGGCGGGCCTTGAACGCATGGGCAAAAAATCTGCCGAGAACCTCATCAAGGCACTGGAAGCCAGCAAACAGACCACGCTGGAACGCTTCCTGTTTGCGCTGGGCATCCGCGAAGTGGGTGAAGTCACCGCGCGTGCGCTGGCAAAAGCCTTCGGCGCCAGCGATGCGAAAGGCCTGTCCGACCGCAGGCGCGTACAGGCTGACATCGATCGGCTGGCGAAAGCCACGCAGGAACAACTGGAAGCCATTCCCGATATCGGCCCTGTCGTTGCCGGCCATATCGTGCAGTTCTTCAAACAGTCGCATAACCGCGACGTGATCAAAAAACTGCTGGATGCCGGCATCACCTGGCCGTTGCAGGACATTCCCGCCGCGCAACCCCTGCAAGGCAAGACCTACGTATTAACCGGCACACTGTCCACACTGACCCGCAACGACGCCAAAGCACGCCTGCAGGCGTTGGGTGCCAAAGTGGCCGGCAGCGTATCGGCCAAAACCACCGCCGTCATCGCCGGTGAAAAAGCCGGCTCCAAACTCGTCAGGGCCGAAAAACTCGGCGTGCCGGTATTATCCGAAGACGACCTGATTAAATTACTGGAACAGGGGGAGCAGGGCGCATGAGCGGAGAAGTCCAGTACTGGCCGTTACTGATCGGCTGGACCGTAGTGGTCATACTGTTGCTGTTCGGCTGGAAACGCCAGGCCGCCATCGCCGCCGCCGGCATGGCCATCGTCACCTACGCCGTCGTGTCCATGGGATTGGGGCACTTGTGAAAAAACAACTGCGCCGGGCCGAACGCTACCTGGCCAGGACCGACCCGGTCCTCGCACGGATGATCGAACAGCACGGCCCCTGCACCCTGCAACGCGACCCGCACCCGCGCTTTCACACGCTGGTGTGGGCCATCGTCAACCAGCAACTTTCCGTCAAGGCTGCGCGCAGTATTGAAGATAAACTGCTCAAACACTTTGGCAGCGACGTGTTTCATCCCGAACACTTTTACCGCGTGCGCGAAACCACCCTTCGGCGTTGCGGGTTGAGCGGGGCGAAGATTCGTTACATCCGCGAAATCGCGCGCCGGGTTCGCCAGCAGGAACTGGACCTGCATTGTCTCGATACGCTGGATGATGAGCGCGTGGCGGAAATGCTGATGGATCTTCCCGGTATCGGGCAGTGGACCGCCGAGATGTTGTTGATGTTTTCACTGGGCAGGATGGATGTGTTGCCGGTGGGGGATCTGGCGTTGAGAAAGTCCATGCGGGTGCACTGGGAACTGGATGAAGATGTGCCGCATGATGTGTACCTTGATCTGGCGGAAGCCTGGCGGCCTTATCGGACGGTGGCGAGCTGGTATATCTGGGCGGCAGTGGACTAATCAGTCAATTCTCCAATGGCTTGAAAAGAAAGGGATGTCGGCGTAGCGTTTTAGAATGATACTGATTCGTCTGCGAATGGCGGTGGGGTTATATGTACCCGATGGGTAAACAATATGGCCTCCCCGGAAAAATTCGTGGGCAAGGAGCGACGCGGACAAGCGACCAAGCCTGTGATTTTGTATAAATTTCAAGGCCTGTAAGGCCTGGAAAACAACGCTGACAACGGGATGTCCGTTTTGCCTCGAACGATCGAGGCGCTCTGGGCTATTGGTCATTTGCCGGATTGATGCTCTCGCAAAGACGCAAAGCACGCAAAGGGACAGGCGGCTGATGACAGAAAACGAGATTGGAACGGGTATTGTCGATAGTGCGGTACAGATTCACCGTGAAACGGGGCCGGGACTGCTGGAAACGGTCTATGAGGTTATCCTGGCGCAGCACCTGCGGGAGTGCATCCCTGATGAAAAACGGGATCAACCGTACTGTGAATTGCCTTGTTGAGTAAATTTTCTCTCCTTTGCGCGCTTGGCGGCTTGGCGAGAGTCCATAATCAGCTTGAATTACCCACAAATATTTCTGAGGAGCCACATTTTTAGTCCCGACAGCATGGGTGGAAAAAATTGCAGGTATTAATTTGTGGGCGAACATGGTCGGGGAAAAAATAGACAGGGAGAAGTCAAGGGTACGCAGGATGTGGTGAGCGCTTAAGTCATGACCGATCGGCCCGGTACCTATGCGCTGTTCACGGGTTTGGCTGCAGTGATTGTGCCTGCGAGACGCATCTGTTCTGGAGCGCCCACTCACCCGGATTTAAGCGGTTCTCGACCCTTGGTGGTGATGCCGGACTGTTCAAACCTGTACTGCGGCTTTGTATGGAGTAAGTCTGTTTTCACATTTGCGCAAGCATCGCGATGCAATCTGTACGTTTGGAGAGAACAAGGAAACATTGAAGAAAATAGCCAAAGTCATCAGCTGAATCAGCTACAGTATAATTCGCCAATAACTACGATATATAGTAAAATATATCATTTATTCGACATATTTGACGCCTTGACATTTTAATATATATGGAATATAAATCGCTAAATATGGCGATATAAGTAAATATTAGCTATTAACTCGTAATTAAAGGCGAAAAAATGAAGATAACAGACCTCCTGGCGGACGATGCCATTCTTGCCGAAATCGGTGAGCGCCTGGCCCGGCGCCGCCTCGACCTGCAGTTGACCCAGGCCGAGGTGGCGGAGCAGGCCGGTGTGGCCAAGCGAACGCTGGAGCGGATCGAGGCCGGTCATTCGGCGCAGATGTCGAGCCTGATCCGGATTTTCCGGGTGCTGGATTTGCTGTCCGGACTGGATAATCTGATTCCGGAGGCAACACCGGGGCCGATAGAGTTGCTGCTGCGAAAAGGCAAGCCAAGGCAACGGGCTTCCAGGCGACATCGTGCAGAAACCCCGGGCGAACCCTGGTCCTGGGAAGAGTCGTGACATCGCTGGCCGAGGTCAGGCTCTGGGGCCGTACCATCGGCGCGGTTTCACTGGCAGACGGTGATGATGTCGCAGCGTTTGAGTATGAGCCGGCCTTTGCGCAAAGTGGCATCGAGGTTTCTCCCATCACTCTGCCGCTCTCCACGCGTATCTATCGTTTCCCTGAATTGTCCCGGCAAACATTTTATGGCTTGCCCGGCTTGCTGGCAGACTCGATCCCGGACAAGTTCGGTAATGCCTTGATTGATGCCTGGCTTGCTACGCAGGGGCGTTCGCCGGGGGCATTCCATGCGGTCGAACGGCTGTGTTACACCGGTGACCGGGGCATGGGCGCACTGGAGTTTTCTCCTGTGCTGGGGCCGAAAGCGCGCAAGGCAAAGCGGATTCAGATCGATCGTCTGGTTGAACTTGCCTCGGAGGTTCTGTCGCACAGGAATAACCTGAAGGCTTCATTTGCGGGTGACCACCGGGAACAGGCGTTGAATGATATTCTGCGTGTCGGTACCTCGGCCGGTGGCGCGCGTGCCAAGGCGGTGATTGCCTGGAACCCGAAAACCAACGAGGTGCGCTCCGGCCAGGTGGCGGCCGGTGAAGGATTTGAATACTGGTTGCTCAAGTTTGACGGGGTCAGGGGAAACCGCGACAAGGAACTCGAAGATCCGCAGGGCTACGGTGTGATCGAATACGCGTATTACCTCATGGCCAGAGATTGTGGCATAGAGATCAGTGACTGCCGCCTGTTTGAAGAAAACGGCCGACGGCATTTTATGACGCGGCGTTTTGATCGCCTTGCGGGTGGCGAGAAACTGCACATGCAGTCACTGTGCGCACTGGCGCATTATGATTTCAACCTGGCGGGCGCCTACAGTTATGAGCAGGCATTGCTGGTGATACGGCAACTGGGTTTGCCGATGCGTGCCATCGAGGAACAGTTTCGTCGTATGGTGTTCAATGTTATTGCGCGCAACCAGGATGATCATGTCAAGAATATTGCTTTCCTGATGGATAAATCCGGTCAATGGTCACTGTCACCGGCATTCGACATGACGTACAGTTATAACCCTGCAGGTAGCTGGACGGCCAGTCACCAGATGACGGTGAATGGCAAGCGGGATAATTTTACACTGGATGATTTCAGGGCCTGCGCCCGTTCGGCCTCGATGAAGCGGGGGCGGGCGGAGAAGATCGTTGCCGAGGTTAAACAGGCCGTGTCCAGGTGGACGCAGTATGCAGATGATGCCGGTGTTGATCCTTCACAGCGTGACAAAATTGCACGTACGTTGAGATCAGGGGATTTCCACGTATAGTCCGACGAACGTCATTAAGGAAGGAGCCATAATGAAGAACCCCGTCGTAGCCGATAACAAACCCGTAAAAGTCACCTTGTCCAAAGGTCAGGAATATCACTTCTGCACCTGCGGCCGATCGAAAAGCCAGCCCTTTTGCGATGGCTCTCATGCAGGAACACCGTTTACGCCCCGCGTCATTGTTACCGAAGAGACGCAGGAAGCCTGGTTGTGCGCCTGCAAGCACACACGTAATCCTCCTTTTTGCGATGGAACCCATAAGCAGTTTTCAGATGAGCAGGTGGGCAAGGAGGGCCCGGGCATTGCGCCGGATGAAAGCCCGATACCGAAAGTGCAGCCGACGGAGGAAGAGCCGACAGTAGAATTTATTCATCAGCTTGCCCGGAATGGCTTGTCGGAATTTGGTCATCACGGTCCGATGGGTGCGATGGGTGTTCCGCGTTACCAGTTACCGAGCTGGGACGATATCCAGGTGATGGTTGCCCAGTTGCACAGAAAGCCACTGATGGATGATGCCAATGTAATGACGGAACTGGTGGTTGGTCCTGAAGCCGGTAAACCGCTGGTACTGAAGATTCCACTGTTCGTCTCGGACATGAGTTTTGGTTCCCTGTCGGAAGAGGCGAAGGTAGCACTGGCCAAAGGTGCGGAACTGGCAGGAACCGGTATCTGTTCGGGGGAAGGTGGCATGCTGCCGGAAGAACAGGCCGCCAACAGCCGTTATTTCTATGAACTGGCCAGTGCAAAGTTTGGTTACAGCGAGCGTGTGCTGGAAGATATCCAGGCCTTTCATTTCAAAGGTGGACAGGGCGCCAAGACAGGCACCGGCGGGCACCTGCCGGCCGCGAAAAATACAGGCAGGATTGCCGAGGTGCGCGGTATCCCCGCAGGTGAACCGGCCATTTCACCGCCTGCCTTCAGCGACCTCGACACACCCGCGGATTTCCGTAAATTTGCAGATCGCGTGCGGGAAATCACCGGCGGTGTTCCGGTTGGTTTCAAGCTTAGCGCCAATCATATTGAGCGTGATATTGAGTTTGCCCTGCAGGCCGGTACGGATTACATCATTCTGGACGGGCGGGGTGGTGGCACGGGTGCGGCGCCCCTGTTGTTCCGCGATCACATCAGCGTGCCTACAATTCCTGCGCTGGCGCGCGCCCGGCATTACCTGGACAAGCAGGGTGCCAGTGGCAGGGTGACACTGATTATTACCGGCGGGTTGCGTGTTCCCAGTGATTTTATCAAAGCCATGGCCCTGGGAGCGGACGGTATTGCCGTGGCAAACAGCGCCATGCAGTCAATCGGTTGTGTTGCTGCGAGGATCTGTAACACCAACAACTGCCCGGCTGGCATTGCGACACAGAAACCCGAACTGCGGCAAAGACTGAATGTGGACGATGCGGCGCAAAGACTGGCAAATTTCTTTGAGGCTTCGGTCGAATTAATGAAGGTCATGGCCCGCGCCTGCGGGCACTCACAGCTTGCTGCCTTTAACAACGATGATCTTGCCACCTTTGATGCCGGACTGGCACAGTTGTCGGGGATTGAATATTCCGGCCTTGGCACCGGGAGCGGGTGAGGTCGCAGGCATTGATGTGCCCGTGATCACGAAAACAGCGGGTTCCCGGACAATACGCATGGTTTCGTTAAAATGGTTCCGATGGCCGATACAGAGATTGTCAGGCTGCAACGCGCCAGCTATGCTTATACCAATCAAGGGTGGGGAAGAAGGACAGATGGAACGGACAGACAATATGCCCCTGTGGGTTTTTCTCGCATTTTCGAGTATTTCAACAAGAAAAGGGGGGCTGTTACTGACCTGGGCCAGTTTTATATTTACGCTCTACAGCATCCCCTGGTCGGTGCTGCTTGCAGGCCATGAATGGGTTGCCAGCCTGTTCCTGATCGACGACTGGAGCTGGTTTGCGATGATGGCACCAATCACCTTCTGGTACGGGATAAGCCTGAAATGGATTGACAGGAATGCCGGGTGGGCAACCTGAACGTATAACAGGTTGCGAGACAACAGGTGGTGTCATGATGGGTTCCGTTAATACACCACATGCTAAACCCGCCGAGGCAGTACTCGAGGCGCTTCATGCCTCGCCACACGGTCTTGCGCAACCAGAAGCCACTGCACGGCTTGAAACCTGTGGCCCCAACGAACTTCCGAAACCCCGGCCTCCTGGCCTGTTACAGATTTTCCTGCGCCAGTTTGCCAGCCCGCTGATCTATGTGTTGCTGGCGGCTGCTGTGTTGTCACTGTTTATTCAGCACTGGTCGGATGCTGCCTTCATTGCGGCGGTGCTGTTGATCAACGCTGTTATCGGAACAGTCCAGGAATATTCTGCCCAGCGGGCAGCGACTGCACTCAAGGAACTGGTTGCAACACGCTGCCGTGTGCTGCGTGATGGCGATAGTTATGAAATCGATGCAGCCGGGCTGGTGCCCGGGGACATCGTATTACTGGAATCCGGTGATCGGGTTCCAGCTGACCTGCGCCTGCTGGCTGCCAACGACCTTGAAGTCGATGAATCCCTGCTGACAGGCGAGTCGTTGCCCGTTCTGAAAGATCACGCGCCGGTGCTGGAGGCTGACACGGTGCTGGCCGAGAGGCGCAATATGGCCTTCGCCGGTACGCTGGTGGCGCGTGGTCGTGGTCGCGGCGTTGTGGTTGCCACCGGGCTGGCAACCGGGCTGGGCCAGATTGCCGCGGACGTCATGGGCCAGGCGTTGGGGCAGGCGCCGCTGGTATTGCGCATGGAGCGCTTTACCCGGTTTGTTGCCATTGTGGTTGGTGTGGCAGCGGCTATTATGGCTGCTGTAGCGTTGTGGGAGGGCATGTCATACAGCGATGTGTTCCTGCTGGCGGTGGCACTGGCGGTATCAGCCATTCCCGAAGGTCTGCCGGTGGCGTTGACAGTGGCACTGGCGACAGGCATGCATCGTATGGCAAAGCGCCACGTCATCATCCGCCGGCTGGTTGCCGTGGAAGCGCTGGGTTCCTGTACGTTTATCGCCACCGACAAGACCGGTACGCTCACGGTTAATCAGCTGACGGCACGCCGCATTGTGTTCCCCGGCCTGGAGCCGTGGGAAATCAGCGGTGAGGGTATGGTTCCGGAGGGTGTGATTCTCGCGCCACGCGGTGCGCCAGTGGCCGGGGAAGACGTCCTGCTTGAGCGTCTGTGTCAGGCTGCTGTCCTGTCCAGCGAAGCATTTCTGGGACACCGGAATGGTGGCTGGATCTGGCACGGCGATGCCGTGGATGTGGCCTTGCTGGCGATGGCGCACAAGGCAGGTATTATCCGCGAGGAAGTGCTGAACGCTTTCCCGGAACTGGCGGTGATTCCCTTCGAGTCGGATCGCATGTACGCAGCAAGTCTTAATCGTGTGGATGGTCAAACGCTGGCGTCCGTCAAGGGCGCACTGGAGCGTGTGTTACCCATGTGTTCAAAAATGGCCACGACTCATGGCGATGTGCTCATCGATCGTGCAGTAATTGAGGGACAGGCGCAGCGGTTGGCGCAGCAGGGCTTTCGTGTGCTGGCACTGGCGGATGGACACGTGGATGCCGACAATATCGATAGCTTCTCTGGCGAACACTTGCACGACCTGACCCTGCTTGGTCTGGTCGGCATGATGGACCCGTTGCGTCCAGAGGCAAAAGCCGCCGTGGCTGCCTGCCGGCGTGCCGGCATCGAAGTGGCCATGGTTACCGGCGACCATCCACAGACGGCACTCGCCATTGCCCGTGAACTGGAACTGGTGCAACGCGATGAACAGCTGGTGACCGGCCCACAATTACGCCAGGCCGTGAATGAAGCGGCCGTGGACAGTCTGACCCGGAATGCCCGTGTATTCGCCCGTGTCGAACCGCACCAGAAACTGGATATTGTGCAGTCATTGCAGCGGCAGGGGCACTTTGTTGCGGTCAGTGGTGATGGCGCCAATGATGCCCCTGCCCTGCACACTGCACAGGTTGGCATCGCCATGGGACGCAGTGGTACCGATGTGGCGCGTGAAAGTGCCGATATGATTATCACCGATGACAACTTTGCCTCCATCGTGGCGGGCGTTGAAGAAGGGCGCATTGCCTATGCCAATGTGCGCAAGGTGATTTTCCTGCTGGTGTCGACCGGTGCGGCAGAACTGGTGTTGTTTACGCTGGCGCTGTTCACTAACCAGCCATTGCCGCTACTGGCTGTGCAACTGTTATGGCTAAACCTGGTGACCAATGGTATACAGGATGTGGCGCTGGCATTCGAGCCGGGTGAGGGTGATGAATTATATCGCCGTCCGCGACCACCGCAGGAAGCCGTGTTTAATCGCCTGATGATGGAGCGTGTTGTTATCTCGGCACTGGTGATCGGCAGTATGGCTTTTGCGGTCTACCAGTGGTTGCTGGGGCGAGGCTTTACGCTTGACGAGGCGCGTAACGGGACGTTGTTGTTGATGGTGTTGTTCGAGAACATCCACGTGTTCAACAGCCGTTCCGAAACCCGTTCCGTGTTTCGTCACAGCCCGTTGCGCAACCCGATTCTTTTGTTTGGCACTGTGGCGGCCCAACTGGTGCATATTGCTGCCATGTATACGCCCGGTCTGCGCGATGTACTGGGCATCCAGCCGGTATCGCTGGAGCACTGGATGGAGTTGTTGTGGCTCGCGTTATCCGTGCTGGTCGCGATGGAGTTGCACAAGTGGTTGAGAGCGCGTCTCGTTTCGGCTAACGGTGCGGGCTAGCGCGGTGTCTCCCACGCCATCGGGTACAACAGGTCGAGTACCTGGTTGAATGCGGCGGCAGTTTTTGCAATACCATCGACAATTTTCTGCTCATTGATATGAGTGAGTTGCAGGGCCATCGGCTGTATGTGTTGCATGGATTGTTCGGCGATGGTTTCCGAGTTCAGGTCGGAATCGAGCAATGCGCCGTAGGGGTCGTAGAAAGGTGAACCCAGCGGATCCTTGCTTTCCTGGGCACAATGGGTGACCTGGTCTGCGATGTGCACGATGGCGGCTTCAAGGTGTGCATTGCTGGCGGCCTCAGGATGGTGGTGATAACGAATCGAGGCACACAGGTTTTCCGGCATGTTCCAGTGCAGCAGCAGGGCTTCGCCGACCTCGGCATGGCTGAAGCCAATCAGGTCTTCCTCAAGTTCACAGATATCCCGTCTGGACTGCATGCGCAGGGCTTCTGCCTGGGCGGTTTGTTCCGGTACTTTCATCAACATGAGCAGGCGGCCGACATCGTGGAGCAAGCCGGCGGTAAACAGGCGTTCGCTGTGCAAAACATTGCAGCACTGGGCCAGATTGCGCGCCAGCAGGCCGGTGTAGACGCTGTGTTGCCAGAACCCGGCCATATCGATCAGGTCGGGCGGGATATTCGAGAAGACTTCGGCGGCGGAAGCCGCCAGCGTCAGGTTGCGCAGTTCACGCATGCCGATCATGTTGACGGCGCGTGATACGGTGTCGATCTTGCGTGGCAGACTGAAATAGGCGCTGTTGACCAGCTTCAGCAGGCGGGTAGTCAGCGCAGTGTCCTTGCTGACGACGTCGGCGATGTCATCGGCGGTGGTATGCGATGAGTCGGCAAGGGCCTGTACCTGGATACAGACTTCAGGCAGTGAAACCAGACGAACATTGCGGGTTACCAGATCCTGCGGTGTCACGGAATTTCCTCTAAAATCAAATCAATGCTGCTGTATTTGACGGCGCGTAAGGGGCTTACTTTAACGCTGTCGGCGGGGTCATATCGTGGTAAAATCCGCAACCAGGAATTGATAATGATATGAGGTAGTTACCTTGGAAGCATCAGGTTGTTCCGCAAGCGAACCGTTTGCGCTGCGAGTGCTGGGAGACATGATGGAACCGGAGTTCAAGGATGGTTGCATCATCATTGTAGATCCGGAAGGGCTGATTCAGGATGGCTGTTACGTGGTGGCCCGGCACGAGGAAGAGTTCTATTTCCGCCAGCTGCGCATTGAAGGTGATCGTTACTTTCTCAAGTGCGTGAATGAAGGCTACGACGAGTCTCTGGAGATCCCCGGTATTGAGGCGATTCAGGGTGTGGTGTCACAGCGGGCCGGTACCCGTCGCAAGTATCACAAGCATTATCTTTAACTGCTCATCTGTTCCGGGCGCAGTTTCGGTGTGAAGTAGTCGATAGCGGCGTCTTCATCGACCAGCCTGTCGTTGCTATCGACCATCTCCTGGTCGTCATCGCTCCAGCCGCGCATACCGGTTTTCAGTGACCTGACGTTCCGGTAGCCCATTTGCTGCATCACCTGTGCAACCAGTACGCTACGTTTTCCTGAGCGGCAGATGACAATAATCTCCTGTTCGCGCGCCGTGACCAGTTCCGGTACGGTTTCTTCGTAGTCAAATTCGCAGGCGGTTTCCAGAATGCCACGCGGTACGTTGAGTGCGCCCTTGATGTGCATGGCGTCGTACTCATAGGGTTCGCGTACATCCAGCAGCATCAGTTGCGGTTTCTGTTCGAGTTCCTCGGCCAGGTCCCAGGGGAAAATCTCTTCGACATCCTCCAGGGCTTCATTGATCATTTCTTCAAATGTCTTCATTGACAGGTGTCCGGGTGTTATTCAGTATTTTCGCGGTTGTCGCGAAGCCCCTGTTCGACGGCAATGACGGCGGCCTCGACCCGGGAATGTACGCCGAGTTTTCTCAGGATGGCTTTTACGTGCAGTTTTACCGTGCCATCCGAGATGCCCAGGTTGCGGGCAATCACCTTATTACTCTGACCTTCGGCAAGCAGACTGAGAATTTCACTCTCGCGGGGTGTGAGTTCGTCAAAGGGGGAGGTTTCGTTGGGCAGGGTTCCATCACCCTGCACGACCTTGGCCAGTACCGGCGCCAGGTCAGGTGCCACGACAGTTTTGCCACTGACGATATCACGCAATGCCATGACCAGCTGGTCGGGTTCCATGTCTTTCAACAGGTAACCCTGGGCACCGTTACGCAATGACTCCACGAGGTCGCGCTCGTCGCTGCTGGTGGTGAGCATAACGACAGGGTTCTGAAAACCGGATTCACGCAGTTTGCGCAGCACGCCAATGCCATTGATGTCCGGCATGCGCATATCCAGCAGTACCACATCGGGTTTGAGTTCTTCCGCACGTTGCAGGCCTTCCCGTCCGTCGCCGATGGAGGCAATGACTTCGATGCTGCGATGTGCCAGCAGGCCCTCGAGTCCGACCCGGAACAGGGTGTGATCATCGATCAGCAGCACACGTAAACTCATAATTTTCTCGCCTGGTGTGCGGATAATTCGACGGTCACAGTGCTGTCTTTTTCGGCTTCTTCGACAGGTGGCGGGAAGGTTAGTGTGACACGTGTCCCTTCACCGGCTTCGCTTTCGATTTTCAGTTCACCGTGTACCCGTGCGGCGCGTTCGGCGAGTATTTTCAGGCCAAGGTGCTCACCGGGGCCGCCTTCGATGACTTTTTCCTGTATACCGATACCGTCGTCCTCGATCATGATCAGGAAGTCCTGGTTTGGTGTGGCGCGCATGAGTACACGCACGGCGTTGGCCTGGCTGTGTTTGCGGATATTGGCAAGCGCTTCCTGGATAATGCGTAATACCTGCATTTCGACTTCTGCCGGGAGTTTGGTATTACTCCATTCCAGTTGCAGGAATGCGCTGATCTGCGAGTTGCGGCGAAAACGTTCGATGGCCTGTTCAACAGCAGGCACCAGGCCGCGCTTGTCGATAGGGGCGCGGAAGTGTGCGATCAGTTCGCGTAATTCGGTATAGGCCTCGTCGAGACTGTTTTCGATACGCTCCAGTTCTTCCCACAGGGCAGACTCTTCACCACTGTGCAGGGTTTCGTCGAGTACGCGTACCTGGAACTTGAGACTGGCGAGACTTTGCGCCAGTGAGTCATGCAGTTCATTCGCCAGCCGGGTGCGTTCTTCCATAATGGACAGCAGGTTGGCTTCCTCGTCGAGCCGTGACTTTTCGATGGCCATGCCGAGGTGGTGGCCGACACTGGTGAGCAGGTCTTTCATATCCTCGCGCTCGACCAGGCCATGCTGTGCCGTGAACAGGTTATAGACGCCCAGTACCTTGCCACGGTAACGCAGCGGCACGGCGATCATTTCGATATCATCAGACTCGAAGAAAGGCCGGCCGGCAAACTGTCCGCAGCCCTTGAGATCGTCCAGGGCATAGACTTCACCGTGCTGTGCAGCCTGTCCACACAGGCAACGGTCGATACTGATCAGTTGTTCCTGCTTGACGACCTCGGGGTCGAGACCGCTGCTGGCGATCAGCTGCATGTCACCATCGCTGGTCAGCATACGCACGGTGCCGGCGCGGGCATTGACGACATCCTTGAGCGTGTGCAGGAACCGTGTCAGCAGGTCTTCCAGGTCATTGGCCGCATTGATGTTGGCGGCTATGTCGTAGAGGATTTCCAGTGAGTGGGTTTTCTGCTGGATACGGAAGGTTTGCTGTTCGACCTCGGACTGCATGTCCAGCGACAGGGATTCGAGTCGTTCAGCCAGCGCATTGATATCACGGTAGAGTTTGCTGAAATCCGGCTGGTCGGATTTTGGCAGACGCGCGTTCAGCTTGCCGTTGTGCATTTCGTTGACCCAGTGGCGCAGCTCGGTCAGGGGTGCCACCAGGTCGCGGCGGGCAACGTGGAAGGTGTATGCCAGCAAGGCAATGCCGCTGACCAGCAGTACACTGTTGGCGAGGTGCAGCCAGTTGGATTGCTCGGCATGCAGGAAGTCCCAGATATTCATCAGCCCCAGTATCAATAGCGTGACACCGAGCGCGGAAAGCGCCGCGAGGAACTGCCGGGTCGTCGGCCAGTCGGGTAAAGGCAGGCGACGGCGCGACGGACGCTCTGCAGAGACGCTCGCGAGGTCGACCGGTGCTGCTTTTTTATCCGACTCAATCATAGTGTGTTAAACCGGCGTGTTATTGCTGTGCCGGGTCATTAGGGTTGATGAAGATGATTTCCTTGCCACTGTCCAGCTCCACATAGTCGATGATGGTGCCGTTCAGCAGGTCCATGCTTTGTGGCGCCACGACAATCTGGATACCTTCCGACTCGAACCTGTGATCGTCCTGGCGGTTGATATCATCGAAGCCCAGCGCGTAGTGGAAACTGCCGTCTTCACGGCGGGTAACGGCGACCCGCAGGGGCATATCGGTCATATTACCCTGTGTCGCGGAGTCGCGGATATGTTCGGCTGCCTCGGGAGTCAAACTGATCATGGTGTATTACCCTTGCTGTCGTTGAATAAGAGTGGCTGCGGCGCTAATTGTGCCGTGTTTTGCACGCCTGGATAAAGTGTAAAAAGCGTTCAGTCCAGCGGTTTTTCGAGGTGCTGCGCTGGTGGGTGTAGCATGCCAGCAGGTTGCGGTAGCAGTAGCCGTCGTGTTTTCCATCGATACCCGTGCCGCGCAGGACATTGTATTCCCAGTTTTCGGGCGCCTCCAGGTTTTCCAGTGCGGAGTAATGGAACTCGTGGGCGGCTATTTCACTGGCGCTATCCTCGCTGGCAGGCCAGAGCGGGTGACCGGCTTCACTGAGGCGTACATAGCCACGGCCCTGGGGGCGGCTGTGCATGACGGTATCGGCGGGTATCGCACCCACCATATCACAGTGTTTTTCGTTCCAGGTCAGGCTGCGGGAAAGGTACATCAGGCCACCGCACTCTGCATAGACCGGAAGCCCGTTATTGATTGCCCGGCGGATGCTTTCCCGCAGTGACCGGTTGGCCTGCAGGGCTTCCATACTGCTCTCGGGAAACCCGCCCCCGATAAACAGCCCGTCAATCGGTGGCAGTTCGCTGTCGCGCAGCGTGTCGATAAACACCAGTTCGGCGCCGGCATGGGTCATGGCATCGAGATCGGCCGGGTAATAGAAGCCGAATGCTTCATCACGCGCGATGCCGAGGCGAACCGGACTGTCGAGCGGTGCAATGGCCAGTGGAGATGTGGCTGGCACCGCAGGCAACGGACTGCTTGCAGCCAGGGTGATCAGTTTGTCCAGATCGACCTGGCGCTCGATGGCCGTACCGATCGACTGAATGTGTTTTTCAGCGGCATCTTCCTCGTTACTGGGGATGAGGCCCAGGTGCCGTTCCAGAATCTCCATATCAGTGTGTCGTGCGACGGCGCCGATGACCGGCACATCGGTATAATTCTCGATAACGGCACGCAGTTTGGCTTCGTGCCGGCTGCCACCCAGCTGGTTGAGAATGACGCCGGCTATGTTGATATCGGGATCGAAGGCCTGGTAACCAAGAATCAGTGGGGCAATACCACGTGTCATGCCGCGTGCATCGAGTACCAGCACCACCGGCGCGCCGACCAGTTTGGCGAGGGCGGCATTGCTGTTGCTGCCATCCAGGTCCAGGCCATCGTACAGCCCCTTGTTGCCCTCGATAATATTGATGTCTGCAGATTGCCCGAACCAGGCCAGTGTATCGCGGATTTCATCGCGCTGCATGGTGTAGAAATCGAGGTTATGGCAGTCGTGGCCCGCCGCCCGGCCCAGCCACATGGGGTCAATGTAGTCCGGGCCTTTTTTGAAGGGCTGTACGCTCAGGCCGCGTTGCCGGAGTGCGGCACACAGGCCGATGGTGATAGTCGTTTTACCGGAAGACTTGTGGGCAGCCGAGATCAGTATCTGTGACATGGCAGGTAATGCCTCTCGCCAGGACGCAGAGCTCGCAACGTACTAATGTAGTGCGGGTGAAAGCGCACTACATTTCGTGCTTTGCGTGTTCGCGCCTGTGCGAGAAAAATATCCTTGCCGACGGACTGTCACCAGCTAGTCAGCTTTCGCCGCGTGTGGATCGACAACCGCATCTTCCAGTGTCACCGGTGCGAATTTCAGCACGCGCATGGCAATCGTCACCATCAGCAGTGCCGTGGCTACACCGCCGACGCCAAGGGTGATTTCCCAGATAGACGGGCTGTAAGCATTGATCTGTCCATCGAAGAAGCTGCTGGTGACTTCATAGCCCGGGAACATGTCCAGCGGGTAGGCCTGACCGCCAATCAGCAGGACATAGAGCTGGGCGAATCCACCAATGATGACCAGCGCGGCCGCCGTTGCAATGGCGGGGCGGGATTTGCCAATGGTCGGGTGGTAGACCATTGCCAGCGGCAGCAGACTGCCAAGCAGGATCTGTACGATCCAGAACAGGCTGGTGTAAATGCCGCCATCCAGCAGGATAAAGCGCTCCACGCCGTGGTGCTCGGTAGCGTACAGGTTACTCAGGTGATAAACCATGACAAAGTACAGCACGGCGGCAATAAATACACCGAGCAGGTTCTTGAGACGGAACAGGATGGCGTCACCCAGTGGACGGTTGGTCCAGTTATAGGTGGCCATCAATACCAGGATGAACACCGCAAGCCCGTAGGCGAACGACATGATAATGAACATCGGCGCCAGCATGGCCATGTCGTAGGCCTGGCGTGCTACCAGCCAGCCGAAGATGGAGCCGGTACCGGTGGTCAGTATCAGGCGCCAGACAAAGGCGACGTAACCGGCCGGTTTGTAATACTTGTTCATTTTGCGTTCCATCATCATCCACAGGTAGACAATGGTGACCGCCAGAAAGCCGTTATAGAGTATGATGTTCCAGGCAAAGATAGACTTGAAGTTGTAGTAGGTCATGGCCACGATCAGGCGATCGGGGCGACCGAGATCAAGCACCAGCACCATCAGGCCGCCCAGCAGCAGGGCAATGGACAGCAGACCGGACAGGCGTCCCAGTGGCTTGTACAGTGACTTGCCGAACACGGTGCCGATAGAGGCGACGTTGAGCGCACCCGAGGCTGCTACGATCAGGAAAATTGCAAATACGTGCGGCATCCCCCAGACGACCTGGTTGTTCATGCCGGTGACGTAGTGTCCCTCGTGCTCCATGTGCAGCACGGCGCCAAGGGCGAGGGCGATCAATGCGCCCAGCCCGCCGAGCAGGATCCAGAAGCCGGTACTTTTGCCTTCAATTTCGCGATAGTTCAGCACTTGTTTCATGGGTGATTCGCCAGTTCCGTAGGTGTCAGATGCCGCGGTAGCGGACGCCGGTGTTCAGGCCGAGATCGGCGCGGATTTCCGTGCCGCCGTATTCCTTGAGCTGCCGGGAGATCTCGCTGTTTTCGTCTTTCAGGTCGCCGAAGTAGAGTGCGCCGTGATCTGCCGCGCTACAGGCTTCGACACAGGCCGGTGCACGGTCATCGTCGACGCGGTGTACGCACATGGTACAGGATTCAACGGTACCCTTGCCACGCGGCGCCCAGGGCTTCTGATCCTTGAGTGCTTCATGGACGAAGCTGCGGGCCTTGTAGGGGCAGGCCATCATGCAGTAACGGCAACCAATGCAGATGTGTTTGTCGACCAGTACGATGCCGTCCTTGCGTTTGAACGAAGCGCCGGTCGGACAAACATCGACGCAGGGCGGGTTCTCGCAGTGCTGACACAGCAGTGGCAGCTCGGTGACATGCTGTGTCGCCTTGTCCTTGATGGTGACCTTGCGGATCCAGTGCGCCTTTTGTTCCGGGCTGGATTTATCTTCCGACGGGTTGGCCGAACCCCAGCCGTTTTCTTTTTCGCAGGCTGTGACACAGTCGTTACAGCCGCTGGCGCAACGGTTGGCATCCACCAGGATGCCCCAGCGTTTGTCGCTGCTGACAGGCTGGTCAGCCGGCCTGGCCTGTGCCGGTGTCGTCAGGAATACGCCGGGTGCAATGGCGGCTGCGCCTGCTGCACCGGCGGTTGTCGTCACAAACTGACGGCGGGAGGGATCCATAGGCTTGCGGGTATCGCTCATTGAGGTTGATCCTCTGAAGTCAGCAACTGCAGCGTATCGCTGGCCAGTTTGCCGGCAAAGGGTTCACTGGAAGGATGTGGGCTCAGGCCGGACCGCAGCTTCGGCAGTTTCGACGCCCTTACCGGTACATCGGCATGGCACTCGAAGCAGTCAATTTTGACCGACGCGTAGGTATGACAGGTCGCGCAGAAGTGCCGCTCGTCCTCAACCCGTACGTATTCACCTTGCTCATCCTTGACGGCGTGACAGTTGATGCATTCTTCAAGTGCGAACTTGCGGGTACGGATACCCTTGTGCACCGTTTCATCGCGCTGATGAAGGATGTAGTTCATGTGATTACGTCGCATTTCGGCTTCCGGTGCAACGCATTCGGTCTCGGCGCTGTAATGCTGGCCCGGTTCGGTCACGACCAGATCGGAGAACGGCAGGGGATCTTTTTCCCCCTCGCTTCCGTTAGCCAGTACAGCAGCAGGCTGTAACAGCAGGGCACTGATCATAAGCGCGAACAGATTCCGCAGCAGTTTGGCTTGGCTCATTTTGCCTGACTCCGCTTATTCACCCAGGGCCATATCGATGTAGCCGGTCGGGCAGACATCGGCGCAGATGTGGCAGCCCACACACTTTGCGTAATCGGTTGCAACATAACGGCCGAGCGTGGCTTCGTCCTTCTTGACGCGATAGACCGCATCCTGGGGACAGTAGATGACGCAGTTGTCACACTCGAAGCACATGCCACAGCTCATGCAACGTCCGGCTTCGGCAACAGCCTGTTCGTCTTCGTAGCCTTTCATACGCTCTGCAAAGTGACCCAGTACCTGTTCAGAGTCCGGCACGTCCTCTTCACGCAAGTTGCGTTCCGTGTATTCAAAGTGTCCCAGGAACAGCTTTTCAGCGCTAATGATTTCCTGCTTGGAGCGGTCTTCGTAGTTGTGGATGGCGAACTTCGCATCGCTGGTGCCACGGGTTTCGCCGACCGTGTAAGGCTCGGGTTCAACACCGGCTTCCTTCATCTTGTCGAGCAGGCTGAAGTGGTGCTTGTCGACCTTGGGGCGCTTCTTGAGTTCAGCGTGCTTCAGGTAGTTCTCGATGGATTCGGCGGCGATGGCGCCCTGCCCAATCGCTGTGGTCAGCAGGTGCGGGCGAACAATGTCACCGGCCACGAAGTGACCCGGATGGTTCGGAACCTGGTAGAACTTGTCGGCATCGATCAGGTTGCGCTCATTGGCATAGTCTTCCAGACCGCTCATGTCGCCGCCCTGGCCGATGGCAGCAACGATCAGGTCACATTCAATGGTGTATTCCTTGCCGCCTTCAACTGCGACCGGACCATTACCTTCCCATTTTGCTTCGACCAGCTTAAGGGCAGTTGCACGACCTTCGTCATTACGGATGATCTCAACCGGCATGACTTCATTGATGATGTTCACGCCTTCTTTCAGCGCGTCATTCACTTCGTGTTCGGCGGCGGTCATCTGGTCGCGCGGGAACAGGGCGGTCAGGGTGACATTGTCACAGCCTTTCTTCAGTGAAAGATCAACATCTTCTTGTGTGATCTCGCCGTTTACAACCGCTTCAGGCTTTTCGTTATAGTCTTTCAGGGTGCCGATACGACGGGAAACGGATACCACGTCGATGGAGGTATCGCCACCACCCACGCAGACGATGTTGTTGGCGGTGTAGTGCATCTTGCCCTTATTGAACTGTTCCAGGAATTTCACCGCGGAGACACAGTTCGGGGTTTCGTCCCAGCCTTCCAGCGGCAGGCCGCGGCCGGTCCAGCAACCCAGCGCCCACAGTACGGCGTCATATTCCTTGTCCAGGTCCTCGACAGAAATGTCACGGCCAACGCGGGTGTTTGCCTTGAAGTCGATGCCACCCATTTCAATGATACGTTCGCATTCACGATCCAGCTCTTCACGCGGAATACGGTAGTTGGGGATGCCATAGCGCATCATGCCGCCAAGCTTGTCGTGATCATCAAAAATGGTGGATGCAATGCCACGACGGCGCAGCTGGTATGCAGCTGCCATGCCGGCAGGACCACCACCGATGATGGCGACTTTCTTGCCATTCAGATCCTGGCAGGCTTCAAACTTGAAGCCCTCCTTGAAAGCGACGTCGCCGATGTACTGCTCGACGGCGTTGATGCCGACAAAATCTTCCACCTCGTTACGGTTACAACCATCCTGGCACGGGGCGGGGCAGACGCGGCCCATCACGCCCGGGAAAGGGTTGGCATCCGTTGAACGGCGGAAGGCATATTCCTGCATGCTGACGCCTTCCGGCGGGTGCTCTATGCCACGGACAATATCCAGCCAGCCACGGATATCCTCACCGGACGGGCAACTGCCCTGGCACGGCGGGGTACGGTGAACGTAGGTCGGGCACTTGTGAGAGTGATCGCCTTCGAAAATAGCGTCGTTCCAGCGGTCCCATTTGTCGTCGCCTTCCTCAAACTTGCGAAACGTTAATTTCTTGTCGTCGCGAGAAGTAGCCATGCCTGTTCTCCTGTTATCTGAACCCGTTCCGGATTCAATGTTGCAATACGATAAAATTAATTCGGTTTAAGCTGTTTCGGTTTCGCCTTCATCTTCGGCGGTACCGTCGAGTTCCGCTTCCTGCTCGGAACCCTTCAATACAATAGCGTTGCTGACCAGTTGGTGGACACTGACAATCTGATCCATGCGGAATCCGAAGTAGGGCAGTGTCTTGGCAAACTGGCTCTTGCAGATGGCGCAAATGGCCGCAAGGTTGGTTACGCCGTGTTCCTCGGTGACTTTTTTCAGCGCCTGCATGCGAGGCATGGCGCCCTTGACACGGATTTCCATCAGGTCGTCGGTCAGCAGACCGCCGCCGCCGCCACAACAGAAGGTGGCGTCGTAGATGGTATCGTCGTCCATGTCGTAATAGTTGTTGCAGGCCGCCTTGATCACAGCCCGCGGAATCTCGAACTGACCGCCTTCGTACCCACCCATGCCGGCACCACGTGCGACGTTGCAGGAGTCGTGGAAGGTAATGGTCATATGATCATTCTCTTCCTTGTTCATGCGCAGTTTGTTTTCCTTGAGCAGGTCATTGGTGAACTCGCAGATGTGCTGCGGGATCGGGTAGTTCTGGTCGAGGAAATCAAACGGACCGGCCAGCGTGTTGAGGAAGCTGTAGGCAACACGCCAGGCGTGGCCGCATTCACCGAACACGATGCGCTTGACGCCCAGCTCGATGGCGGCTTCGCGAATTCGCAGCGCCAGCTTGCGCATGTTTTCGTAACTGCCGATGAACATGCCGAAGTTGGCGGCTTCACTGGCCTTGGAGCTTATGGTCCAGGAAACGCCGGCTTCATGGAACACCTTGGCGTAGCCCATCAGGCCATCGACGTGCGGTTCGGCGAAGAAGTCGGCGGACGGGGTGATCAACAGGATGTCTGCGCCTTTCTCATCCAGTGGCAGGCGAACTTTTACACCGGTATCGTCTTCGATATCTTCTTCCAGACCCTCCAGTGTGTCGGCCAGTGCCGGCTGGGGCAGGCCCAGGTTATTGCCGATCTTGAAGACCTTGGCGATAATTTCATTGCAGTACTTCTGCCCTTTGCCAACGGCGTCCATAATCTCGCGGGCGGCCATGGAAATCTCGGCGGTATCGATGCCGTAGGGGCAGAACACCGAACAGCGACGGCACTGTGAGCACTGGTGGAAATAGCTGTACCAGTCGTCCAGTACTTCCTCGGTCAGGTCGGTAGCGCCAACCAGTTTGGGGAAGTACTTGCCGGCGAAGGTGAAGTAGCGACGGTAGACCTTGCGCAGCAGTTCCTGGCGCGCAACCGGCATGTTGTTGGCATCGGTGGTGCCAAGATAATAGTGGCACTTGTCCGTACAGGCGCCGCAGTGAACGCAGGTATCCAGAAAGACCCTGAGTGAGCGGTACTTGCCCAGCAGGTCGCCCATTTTGTCGATGGCGACGTCTTTCCAGTTATCCACCAACTCGCCGGGGAAGCCCAGGTCGGTCTGGTGATCCGGCTTGGCAATGAACGGGGCCAGGTGATTGGTTACGTTCTCCCGGGGCTCAGGCACTTCCAGGTATTCTTTCAGTTCGGGTACTTCAAAATCAGCCACGCTTTAATCCTCCGGTCCGGTTTACCGTTCGCCCGTTTCCAGCGCCTTCGCCCAGTCAGCGATATGACGCTGCTCGCGCGAACTGTCGGTCTGGTTACGGGTTGGGCTGAAGAAAACGCCCGGCGCATGTAAAAGTTTGCTGATCGGGAAAATGATCATCAGTGTTGCGACAAGTCCGAGGTGAACCAGCAGCAGTGGATCAGCCGGCAGGGGTTGGGGGGATAAATACATCAATCCCAGGAAGAACGCCTTGACCGCCACAATGTCGGTATGCACAAGGAAGCTCATGCCGATGCCGCTCATGGCGATACCCACCAGCAGGGCGAGCATCAGGTGATCAGACGGGGTTGAGATATAGCGAATACGCGCCACCAGGAAGCGACGCGCCCACAGGCCAAGCAGGCCGGCCAGCATCGCAAACGCGGCGTATTTACCAAAGGGCTGCACCCAGTTCACCCAGAACCAGACTGGCTCGGTGAAGTAGCGCAGGTGGCGAAGCAGTACCAGCAGCATGCCGAAGTGGAACATGAAGCCGAATAGCCAGATCCATTTATTGGAACGGAACAGACTTTCAAAAAAGGCCACTTCGCGGAATAAGCGAAAGACAACGCCGGTCTCCGTACGCGGAGCAGGCATGGTCGGAATCTTGAGAGGAGCGGGGGTTTGCGCGTAGGTTTTAATACGCAGCGCAAGACCAACTACCAGGAACACAGTCGCAAAGTAGAAGAGTCCGACATACAGGGTCGAAACTAAAGACACGCTCACTCCTCCGTCAGGAAATCTTTAAATTAAAGCGTGGGGGAGACAATCTCCCCCACGATCAACAGCGTCGAAGCCTGGACCTAGACGCAACCGGTTGGCTTGGGCAGACCGGCATACTTACAGGCCTGCTTGGCAGGACCGTAAGGGAACAGTTCGTACAGGTACTTGCTGTTGCCCTTGTCCTTGCCCAGTTTCTTGCCGATAGCCTTGGTCAGCACGCGAACGGCCGGGGCGATCTGGTACTCTTCATAGTACTCACGCAGGAAATTGATGACTTCCCAGTGGGCGTCAGTCAGTTCGCTGCCTTCTTCCTTGGCCATTGCAGTTGCAATATCAGGCTCCCACTGGTTCAGATCAGCCAGGTAACCTTCTTCATCAGTCTCAAAGACTTTTCCATTTACTTCGATAGGCATTGTTGCTCTCCTCGTTTGCAGCAGTAGTGCAAATCAATTGCGGTTTATAACCAGGACTGAACCTTGTCATATTCAGTGACAAGATCCACGAATCCGCCGTAGTCGACAACTTCGAGGCCATCGATAACGTGGTGTTCAGACATGCCGCGGGCAGCAATGTCCGGGCCGAGCACGTAGATCTTGTGATCTGCAAGTGCGGCCTTGACCTTTTCAGCAACGACAGTGCCATCAAAAGCGGCGTAAATACCGTCCTCGATCAGCAGAACAGCCGCGCCCTTGACGGCGTGACGCAGTGCGGTGTCCAGCGTGCGACGCTCAAAAGGTGATTTGTTTACCGTATGTAGCATTGGCATAGCGATTCTCTCCGTATCAGAAGCTCAGGATTACTTCCTGTTCTTCCATCAGTTCGGCCAGCTGGTCGTTATCAACCACCTGGACCGGTACGACCAGATCGTCTGTGGTCAGACCGCGGGATTCCAGCGATTCTTTTTCCACATACAGTTTCTCGACATCGTAGCCTTCCAGCGCACGGTAGGTCGGAGAGAAGTTCTTCACGCCGATCGCATCGGTGTTCTGTCCTTTCTTGATCTGATAAACACCGTCATCCATAAATACCAGCGTAACGTCCTGCTCGAATGCGGCGGCGATCAGTACAACTTCCAGCGACTCCAGGGCATAGATCGTGCCGTAGGGAGCGCGGCGGTTGACATACATGAACTTGCGGACCGGTCCGTCAAGTTCGTCGTCTTCCCATGGTTCAGCCATAACTCTGTTTCCTCAATTAGTCGCCAAAAATGACCAGGCGATCAGACTGGATGCCGGCTTCGATGAGCTGGCCAAGGCCGGAGATACGGAAACCATCGGCAATGTTATTGCCGTCCTTACCCTGACGCTTGGCCTCGTTCTCATCGAGTATGCCGCGGCGTTGTGCCGCGGCAATACAGATAACCAGGTCCAGGTTGTGCTCTTTGGCCATTTCCGTCCACTGTTCGGTGATATTGCGATCATCCTGCGGGGGTACCGCAAAACGGGTGCCGTTGTTCACGCCGTCGTGGTAGAAGAACACGCGAAAGATCTCGTGTCCTTTTTCCAGCGCGGCCCTGGTGAACTGTATCGCACTATCAGCGGACTGGTGCTGGTACGGGCCTTCATTTACCAGTATGGATAATTTCATTCATCTACTCCTGAATAAAACCGTTTCCTAGAAACGGATGTGGGTAGATGCGTTCAGGCTGGCGCGGGCGCCACGCCAGTTATCCACGTGGTACTTGGTGAACGGCAGACCGGTCACTTCGAAGAAACGTGGCCAGCCGATACGCTCAACCCATTCGTTGATACGTTCCCAGTCCTTCGCACCGGCCTTGTATTCCTTGAGAATACGCTTGACGATGGCCGTTGCTTCAGGCCAGCGCGGCGGGTTGTTCGGGATACCGGAAGCCACCAGCTTCTGGAAGGTCGGCTTGCCACGGGCATTGGAGTGGTTGCCACCAATCCAGACAGCCAGCTTGGAGTGCTCGGCATCGTTGATCTGCATGGGCGGGCAGGGCGGGAAGCATGCGCCGCAGCAAATGCATTTCTTCTCGTCGACTTCCAGGGAAGGCTTGCCGTTGACCATGGCCGGACGAATGGCGGCAACCGGACAACGTGCGACGACAGAAGGACGTTCGCAGACATTGGACACCAGATCGTGGTTGATCTTCGGCGGCTTGGTGTGCTGAACGTTGATAGCGATATCACCCTGACCACCACAGTTGATCTGGCAGCAGGAAGTGGTGATGTGCACGCGATTCGGCATGTTCCAGGCGGTGAACTCGTCGATCAGCTCATCCATCATGGACTTCACAACGCCGGAAGCGTCAGTGCCCGGGATGTCGCAATGCAGCCAGCCCTGGGTGTGGGACAGCGAAGTGACGGAGTTCTTGGTGCCGCCAACCACAAAGCCTGCATCGGTCAGCGCCTTGACCAGCGGTTCAACCTTGGCGGCGTCGTCAACGATGTACTCAATGTTGGAACGAATGGTGAAACGGATGTAACCGTCAGCGAACTTGTCACCGATGTCGCACAGGGTGCGCAGGGTGAACACATCGAGGATACGCTGGGTGCCGGCCTTGACGGTGTAGACCTCGTCGCCATTGAAGGCAACGTGGCGAAGTACGCCGGGCTGCGGGTCATCGTGGTATTTCCACTGACCGAAATTTCTGCGCATCGTGGGATGCATGTACTGGAAACCATCGGGACAACCGGACTCGATCGGTTCCCTCATGTCTGCCATTGCCATGTGACTCTCCTGAATTTAGTAAGTCAGGTCAGGCCCGGATTTCGTGCCGGGCCTGACTGTAACGGGTTAGATCAGCCAGTGGCGATCAGGCTTCAGCCTGACGTGCAAACCACTTCTCGGCTTCCTCGTCCCAGCCGTCCATGCGGACGTAGGAGGACTGACGCGGGTTGTTGACCATGTTCGGGTCAACATCGACGTCGATACCTTCAAGGAAGTTAACCAGGCCGATACGTTCGATCATTTCACCGCAGCGCTCGTGTTCCAGGCCATTCTCTGCCCAGAAATCGATGATTTCTTCGGCCAGCTCAACCAGCGACTCGTAGTCTTCCTCGGTTTCCAGCTTCTTGAATGGAACCACCACGGTACCCATCAGGTCGCCGATCTTCAGGGTACGCTTGCCACCGATGAGGATAGTCACGCCCTTGTCGTCGCCGGGGTGCAGTGCTTTCGGCATCACGTTCAGGCAGTGCATGCAGCGCACACAATTGTGGTTGTCGACGGTCAGGGTGTCGTCATCGTTCAGGGTCAGCGCCTGGGTCGGGCAACGCGTGGTGACGTTGTCGATGATGTACTGACGACCCTTCTTGGCCACATAGGCCTTGACTTCTTCCTGGTCGACTTTCATGTCGTCGCGCCAGGTACCGATCACGGCAAAGTCAGAACGCTCGATGGAGTTCTGGCAGTCGTTCGGGCAACCGGAGACCTTGAACTTGAACTTG
>NZ_JBTTIO010000069.1:0-3668 GCF_058323355.1 Thiogranum sp. | reverse complement strand
GTCCGACCCCATTGAAACTATTTAACGCCGCGGTAACAACGGGATATGCGGATACTTGAACAGGGGAATCAGCAGCATGCCGGCAATAAAGCCGCCGATATGCGCACCAAACGCCACCCCTCCCTGCTGACCGCTGCTGGCCGCCGAACTGATCAGCTGGAGTACAAACCAGAAAATCAGCACCAGCCCGGCAGGAATGCGCATGGTGTGCAGGTAAAACCCGAACGGGATACCCACCAGCACCCGGGCATGCGGATACATCAACAGGTAGGCACCGAGTACACCGGAGATGGCACCACTGGCACCGACCATGGGGATGGTGGAATTCGGGTCCGGCAGTGCCTGTGCCAGCACTGCGAACACACCGCTGAGCAGGTAGAACACCAGGAAACGCCCGTGCCCCATGGAATCCTCGACATTGTCACCGAAAATCCACAGGTACAGCATGTTGCCGATCAGGTGCATCCAGCCGCCGTGCAGGAACATGGAGGTAAAGATGGTCATCCACTCCGGCACGATCGCCAGCTCCGGTATCAGCTGTTTGCCACCGAACACGACCGCGGGCGTCATACCCAGGCTGTAGACTGCCAGCTCAATACGTTTGCCCAGTGACAGTTCCCAGAAAAACACCAGCACGCTGATAACAATCAGCGTGATTGTCACATAGGGTGTGGTGCGGGTCGGGTTGTCGTCGTACAGGGGTATCACGGTTCTGGTTTTATGCCCTTGTGGGGTTGATGTAGTGAAGGATATCGGCCGGCTGTTCAATAAGTGCATCGGCGCCCCAGTTCTCCGGCCGGTCGTGCTCCATCAGGTAGCCGAACAGCGCGGCCAGTGTGCGCATGCCGGCATTGCGGCCGGCCTCGATGTCTCGTTCGGCGTCGCCGACATAAATCGCTTGCGCCGGCTGGCAACCGGCCAGCTTGCAGGCGTGCAGCAGCGGTGCAGGGTGGGGCTTGCGTTCCTGCAGCGTGTCACCGGATACCACGCAGGCCGCACGCGGTGTCAGTTCCAGCGCATCCATGAGCGGCTCGGTCAGCCAGCCCGGCTTGTTGGTCACCACACCCCAGCGGATGTTGCGTTGTTCGAGTGCATCGAGCACCTCCGCCATGCCCGGGAACAGGGCGGTGTGAACGGCCAGGTTGGCCTGATACAGGTCGAGCAGTTGCTTGCGCAGCGGCTCAAAGTCGGGATGCTGCGGGTCGATGCCAAAACCGCGCTCGATCAGCGCCCGGCCACCATGCGAGACCACCGGGCGAATCGTTTCGAACGGCAGCGCATCACGGCCATTGAGTTGCAGGGTGGCGTTCAGTGCGGCGGCAAGGTCCGGTGCGGTATCGAGCAGGGTGCCGTCCAGATCGAACAGCACAGTGCTGGTCGGGGCAGGCATGTTCAGTCGGTCTTCCGGAACCAGGCGAGGTAGTTCACGCCCACATCGTTACCCAGGCGGTATTCACCGGTGAGCGGGTTGTAGGTCATGCCGGTGAGATCCCGCAGTTGCAGTCCGGCTTTGCGTGCCCAGCGTTCCATTTCCGAAGGGCGGATAAACTTGCGGTAGTCGTGCGTGCCGCGCGGCAGCATGCGCAGCAGGTATTCCGCACCGATGATGGCAAGCATGTAGGCCTTGGGGTTACGGTTGATGGTGGAGAAAAACAGATCGCCCCCCGGTTTGACCAGGTCGGCGCAGGCCTTTATGACAGAGGCCGGATCGGGCACATGCTCCAGCATCTCCAGGCAGGTGACGGTATCGTATTCCGCGGGGTGTTCGGCCGCCATGTCTTCGGCGGTGGTGCGCCGGTAGTCGACCTGCACACCGGATTCGTGCTGGTGCAACCGGGCCACGGTCAGCGGTGCTTCGCCCATGTCGATACCGGTGACCCGGGCGCCATGCTTTGCCATGGCTTCCGACAGCAGGCCGCCGCCACAACCGACATCGATCACCTTGCACCCGGCAAGCGGTGCACGCTGGTCGATATAGTCGACGCGTAACGGATTGATGTCGTGCAGGGGTTTGAATTCACTGTTCGGGTCCCACCAGCGTGAGGCAAGCGCCTCGAACTTGTGGACTTCTGCGGCATCGACGTTGGGGCTGGCGTTGTTCATGGTGTGCAAGATACCGGAATCAGCGGCCGGGTTCACCTGCCGCAATGCGGGTTTGCCAGCCGCGCGTGCGCTGCAGCAGGTCCTCGATGTCGAGGTGGGTCAGCTGGCGGTCCCGCATCAGCAGCTGTCCTGCCACCCACACATGACTGACCTGCTCGCGGCCGGCGGCATAAACCAGTTGCGACACCGGGTTATAGACCGGCTGTGTCTCCAGTGCGCCAAGATCAATGGCGGTGATGTCGGCCCACTTGCCGACCTCCAGTGAACCGGTCTGATCGGCCAGCCCCAGTGCCCGGGCGCCATTCAGCGTGGCCATGCGCAGCACCGTGTGTGCCGGCAGGGCACTGGCGCTACCGGCCACCAGCTTGCCGAGCAGCGCCGCGCTGCGCATTTCACCCGGCATGTCGAGGTCGTTGTTGCTGGCGGCGCCGTCGGTACCGAGCGCCACGTTGACACCGGCGTCGAGCAGTTTGTGTACCGGGCAGAAGCCGCTGGCGAGTTTCTGGTTGGACTCGGGGCAGTGCACCACGCTGGCACCGCTCTCCGCCAGCAGGGCAATTTCTTCATCATCCAGTTGCGTCATGTGCACCGCGGTCAGGGCCGGTGATAACAGGCCCAGCTGCGCCAGACGCGCCAGGGGTCGTTGTCCGTGTTGTTTGAGGCTTTCCTCGATCTCGCTGGTCGTTTCGTGCAGGTGTATGTGCAGCGGCAGGTCGAGTTCATCCGCCAGCATTTGCGCTTTCTGTAATGGATCATTCGACACGCTGTACGGTGCATGTGGCGCAAAGGCATGACTGACCAGCGGGTGATGTTTGGTTTCATCGCGCAATGCCAGCCCTTTGGCAAAGTACTCGTCCGGGTTTTCGGCATAGCGGGTCGGGAAGTCGAGCAGGATAAGCCCGGTACAGGCGCGCATGAAACAACCCGCTGCGACCCGCGAGGTGACTTCCGGAAAGAAATACATGTCATTGAAACAGGTGGTGCCGCTACGCAGCATTTCGGCGATAGCGAGTTGTGTGCCGTCGTGAACAAACTGTTCGCTGACCCACTTCTGCTCCGCCGGCCAGATATGCTGTTGCAACCATTCCATCAGTGGCAGGTCGTCGGCGATACCGCGCAGCAGTGACATGGCCGCATGGGTGTGGGCATTGACCAGGCCGGGGATCAGTGTGTGGTCGCCAAGTTCGAGGGTGGTTTGTGCTTCGAAGGACTGGCGGGCTTCGCTGCTCGGCAGCAGGGCGGTGATGCGGCCTTCGTCCACGCTGATGCTGTGGTATTCCAGGACCTGGTTGTCCGGTTCTACGGGGATGATCCAGCGGGCGTGGATCAGTAGCTCGGTTTGTTTCATTGTTGTTGGTGCTCTGGTCGAGTGGGGGGAGTATACCGTTTGATCGGGTTTTGTGGGTGAAATCGTCGAGGGCGTGTATTGCTTTTGGCTGGCCGTGGCTTGCCCGCTACGCGGGTTCCCTGCGCTTCCCGGTCTGTTGCGCGCTCGCTAAACCCGCCGCTCGCGCTAGGCGCGAACGGCTCAGACAACGCTCGCTTCTTCGCAACAGCCCTGCGAT
>NZ_JBTTIO010000068.1:0-58371 GCF_058323355.1 Thiogranum sp. | reverse complement strand
ATGCCGGGCACGAAGTTCTGCGCGCACCTTGGCGGCAAGTGGATCGTTGAACGTGCGCGACAGGTCACGCACCTGTATCTGTGTCGGGTCGGTCAGGCCGCCGCCGGCACCCGTGGTAATTACCGGCATCTTGTTGCGTTTACAATGATAGATCAACGCGGCCTTGAAGCGAATGCTGTCAATGGCATCGATAACGTAATCAAATGGCTTGTCCGGTGGAAGATGGTCGAACAGGTTACGGTCAGTAATAAAGTCGTCGATCACCGTGACGGCACATTGTGGGTTTATGTCGTGTACGCGTGTTTGCATGGCACGCGTTTTCTTTTCACCGACCATGCTGTCCAGCGCATGCACCTGTCGGTTGATATTGGTCACACAGATTTCATCGTAATCAATCAATGTTATTGCGCCAACGCCGCTACGCGCCAATGCCTCAACGGCCCATGATCCAACACCACCCATACCGATAACACAGACATTCATGCCACTGATCCACTGCGCGGCCTGCTTGCCGTATAAACGCGCAATACCCGCAAAACGCTGGTCATCGTTATTCATGTGATTCCGAATACCGCACGTGCATTGGCTGTTGTTTGTTCCGCGACAGTTTCCGGCGCTGTATCGCGCACTTCAGCAAGTGCTTGCAGACAATGTACAAGGTACTCGGGGCTGTTTCGTTTCCCGGCATGTTGGGCAACCACCATATCGGGCGCATCTGTCTCAAGCACCATGCTCTCCAGCGGCAGCGTACGGGCCAGTTCACGAATCTTGCGTGAGCGCTCCCAGGTCAGCGTACCGCCAAAACCCAGCTTGAATCCCAACTCAATATAGTGACGGGCCTGTTGTTCGCTACCGCTGAACGCATGCACAGTTCCACCCGGCACCGGTGTCTTCTTCAGACAGGACAACACCTCATCGTGCGCCTTGCGAACATGCAGCACAACGGGCAACTGCGCATCCCGGGCTATCGCAAGTTGTGCCTCAAATAACTTACGCTGTTCATTGCGATCAAGCTCTCGCAGATAAAAGTCCAGGCCGATTTCACCAATTTCAACAGGCCGATGGGTTTCGACATATGTTTCCAGTTGAGTCACATGCTCCATACGGTGACTTTCCAGAAATACCGGGTGTAGACCGAGCGCCGGGTAGAGACCCTGCTCTGACCTGCAAAGCCTCAGTACATCATCCCAATGCCCCGCGTCGATTGCAGGCACCAGAATATGCCGCACACCCAGCGCACGGGCATGTTGCAGCACCAGATCGCGATCAGCGTCGAAAGCAGAGACATCAAGGTGGCAGTGGGTATCGAATAGCTCCATGACCCGCTTCAGTCTTCCAACACTTTACGCACGACCGAAGGTATAGGTATCACACAGGCGTTTTTATGGTCGTACCAGACAATCGTACCGTGACCAATGGCGCAGAGCTGTTTGTCGTCGTTATTACTCAGGCAGTAGTAGCTGTCCAGACTGGACTTGCCCGGATTGTCCCCGTACAACTCCAGGTCAATGGTTGCAGGAAACTTGATTGGCCGCTTGAACGTACAGGACACATTGGCTAGCACCAGATCGTGCGTTGTTCCCAGCGACATCAACCAGTCCACGCGCGCCTGCTCGAAGTAGGTAAAGTAACTGGCATTGTTCAGGTGACCAAAGGCATCCATATCACCCCAGCGCATGACATAACGCGCACGGTGCAACAGCCGTGCTGATTCAGGCAGGGACTTTATATAAACCGTACGATCCTTATCGCGACTCATGCCAATACCGTTTTTCCATTATTTACAAAAAGCATAGCAAACCGGCCAAACGGCGCTAACGCCCCGCACTTGCTGCGCGGGCACCTGCCCACAACAGCGCCAGTTGCTGGCGGTACTGGCTACCCACGCGCTGTGGGTCACGGGACAGCAACGTCATGGGAACACCCAGCAGTATCGTCACTAGGGCAGAGAGCATCAACGGCACCAGTGTATTGGGTGGTAACTCGCCATTGGTCCTGGCGGATTCAATATGTGTCAACAACCAGCTGTCTATGCCCTTTACCGGTGTGTCCTCGATACCTTCCAGCTCGGGAAACGCCAGCTGTTTTTCCACGGGAGACAGACTGATTTCCGGATCGAGGCTGCCGCCACGCGCCATCCACACCAGCAATTCCTGAAAAACGCCGGTTTTACGCTCACAGGTATTTGCTACCTGCGCGAACAACTGACCGATGACTGCCAGCCCCTGCTGACTGCTTGCCGCTGACTGGACATGCCAGCCCAGTTCCAGCAACCAAAGGTGGGCAAGGTAGGCCATCAGGTCCTGCTTGCGTCCGAAATAATTGAAGAACGTTGCTTCGGACACCTCCGCCTCCGCGCAGATGGCCTTGACGCGGATCTCGGCCATACTATGAACTGTCAGCGCTGAAGAAAGTGCTCGCGCCAACGCCAGGCGGGTACGTGCGGCTTTCCGGGTTCTCAAATCACTCATTTATATAGTCAGCTCTATATTTATTGCAGTCATTAGATTTTGAAGCACAGGTTTACGCTGTGCGCGGCTTCACTCTACCCTTAAAAAGAGTTTACTCTATATTTAGAGTTTATTACTAATGATTGATATTACAACCGGGTAGATGATTGCATCTCAGACTTATGGCCTGGTATTTTCTCCTGGTTCAGTGGCAGTTACCTGCCAGCCGCACAGTCTGGTGTTAGTGACGATTCCTTGACATTCCTAGTTTTGGGAATATAGTCCCAGTATATGACAGAGAATCTTCAACAGACGCTGTCCCGCGCCATCCTGACACTGCTCAGGCCGCTGGTCAGAATTCTCATCCGTAACGGTATTGCTTACGGCAGCTTCGCTGAGCTCGCCAAGAAAACCTACGTCGATGTCGCCTTTGAAGACTTTGCCCCGGAAGGAAAAAAGCAGACTATCTCTCGCGTATCCGCCCTCACGGGCCTGACACGCAAGGAAACCCGCCGCCTGCACGAACTCGACACCACGGACGCCGGGAACAGCGAGCAGCGTTACAATCGGGCCGTGCGGGTGATTTCCGGCTGGGTCAATGACCCGCGGTTTCAGGATGCGTCCGGTGAACCTGCCGTACTGCCGATCGAAGGCACAGACCCTTCCTTTGCCGGGCTGGTGAAGGACTACAGCGGTGATATGACGACCCAGTCGATGCTCGCGGTACTCACCACCGCCGGTAGCGCGCAAAAGCAGGACGACCGTGTGCGCCTGGTAAACCGGGCCTACCTGCCCGGCAATGATCCTGCCGAAAAACTGACCATCCTTGGCAAGGACAGCGCCGAACTGATTGCAACCATCGATCATAACCTGACTGCCAGCGGCGACCAGCTGCGCTTTCAGCGCAAGGTTTCCAGTTTCCGCGTTCGCCCGGATGCCGTCGACTCCTTCAAGGCGATGGCCGCGCGTAAATCCCAGCTGTTGCTGGAAGATTTCGACGCCTGGCTGCTTGAACACGAAGTCAGCGATGATGCATCCGATGCCGGGCGTTATGTCAGCGTCGGTATCTACTACTATGAATCCAACGAAGGAAGGGAGAAGCCGCAATGAGCGCTTTTCAGAAAATTCTGCCATCAACGGTCATACTCCTGAGCAGCCTGCTGGTCGCTTGCGGAGGCGGGACAGGCGGCACGACCACGGCGGGTATTGGCGGCACAGGCCAGATTGCCAGCGGCACCATCACCGGCTTTGGCAGTATTTTTGTCAATGGCATTGAATTCTTCGATGTGGACACGGCCACCTGTGTGATCGACAACATGGACAGCACGGGTAACTGTCAGGCCAACCTGCAACTGGGCATGGTGGTCAAAGTCTCCGGTACGATAAACGGCGCAACAGGCAGCGCCACACAGGTTATTTTCGATAATGATGTCGAGGGTGCCGTGAGTGGAATTTCCGTGCTCAAGCAGGGCGATGTCACACGCACGTTCACGGTGCTCAATACGACCGTACTGATTGATTCGGCCTCGACCAAATTCTCCGGTGGTGTCGCTTTTGATACGCTGGCAGATAACGATGTGGTCGAGGTAAGCGGTTTCTTCGATGATAGCGGCGTCCTCCATGCCACCTATGTCGAAGGCAAGGGCGGCCTTACCTTTAATGTCACACAGGTTGAAATAAAAGGCACCGTGTCGGGGGCACCGCTGAACGGTGCCGGCATTGGTGACAGCTTTATTATTAATGACGTGAACGGCACCAACAATATCACTGTGACCATTGCAGCCGGCGCTGACCTCGGCAGCATGCCCGGCGGCGTGGTATCCAATGGCGCACAGGTCGATGTACGTGGAATCATTACCTCCCCTATGGCCATCAATGCAACCCGTGTAGAACCGGAAGACTCTATCATTGGTGATGATGGCGACGAAGTCAGTATCGAAGGCCTGATCACCAACTTTGTCAGCCAGGGCAACTTCCGTGTCGATGGCCAGTTGGTAGACGCCAGTACAGCAACGCTCAGCCCGACATCGCTGGTGCTGGCGAATGGCGTCAAGGTCGAGGTTGAAGGCACCAAAAGTGGTTCAACACTTATTGCCACCGGTGTGGAAGCGCGTGGCGATGACATAAAGATTGAAGCCACGGTGTCGGCAATTGATACCACCGCCAATACCATCACGGTTCAATTTTTCAACAATGTCCTTACGGTACAGGTTGACAACCAGACACAAATGGAAGACAGAACCGGCATGGTGGACAACATGACCTTGTCGGACATTAATGTCTCCGCCGGTGACTTCCTGGAAATTCGCGGTTTTGTTGGAGACGGCGGCACCGTCATCGCCTCGGAACTTCGCCGTAATGCAATGGCTGGCGCCGATGACGACATTCTGCAGGGACCGGTCAGCAGCTGGGACGAGGCCGCCGGCACTGTCACTGTGCTGGGTGTAACCTTCTTTTCCAATGCCAGCACAGAATTCGAGGATGAATCAGAGAACGGCATCACCAGCACCAGCTTTTTTGCCGCGCTGACGCAAGGCCGGAGCATAAAGGTAAGGGATGATCTAAATCCTGACGGTATTGCGAACGAGATAGACCTGGAACTCTGATCAGCCGCTGACGCAACGATTTCGGCCCGCATCCTTGGCGCGGTACAACGCCTTGTCGGCACGCTCGAAACACTGATCGGGCGTGTCACCGTCGCGGTACTCTGACAGGCCGCAGGAAGCGGTAATCGTTACCTTCTCATCACGGAAGTGAAACCCGGTTTCCTCGATCCTGGCACGCAATTTCTCAACGACGGGCATACACTCCTCGAGTGTAGCGCCCGTCATCAATTGCACAAACTCTTCACCGCCATAGCGTGCCACAAAATCTGTTTCCCGAACATTGTCCGCCAGCACGTGGGCAATGGTGCGCAGCACCTTGTCACCCGCCTTGTGCCCGAAGCGGTCGTTGACCTGCTTGAAGTGGTCGACATCCCACATCACCAGCACCAGCGGTGTACCGAAACGCTTGCGGCGCGCCACTTCCTGCTCAAGCCGTTCTTCCCACGCCAGACGGTTGGGTATACCGGTCAGCGCATCGGTCTTTGCCTGTGAACGTTCATCGTCGATGCGCGAACGCAGGGCTTCTGTTTCCGCCTCCATGTCTTTCATGCGCTCGCCCATACTGGCGATTTCCTGCTTGGCTTCCTCGTAACGCTGCTGCTCGACCTCGCGGTGCTTCGCCATGTGCTGCAACACCGCATCGATATGTGTCTGCACAGACTGCTTGAGCTGGCCAAGATCTGTTGCGTCACGGACGCTGTCGCCAATACCGGTGATTTCCTGCTTCACCTGGCTGTCGAGCTGTTTACCGGCTTGTTGTGTTTCATCGTAAAAGGTTTCACTCTGTACAAGCTGACGATCGACTTCCTGCAGGCGCTCGCCCAGTTCCTTGAGAAATTCCTCGATGCCCTGCTTTTCTTTCAGCGACTGACTGCGTATCGCCTGAACCAGATCGGCAATCTCTCCCAGCACACTGTCCCAACGGGCATCGTCACCCATTTTAAGTATGTGAGTACGAATGCGTTCAACCTGTTGTGAAAATTCTTCAGGGAGCGTCAGGCGTTCCAGCAACTGCACCAGGATATCTCGCACGGTTTCGTTGGAAGCCTGTCTTTCGTCAGCATCGCGGCCCGCCGTTGATGTAACGCTGCCATCCTGCACCTGGCGTGCTGTAGATCCGAACAGGCGTTTCAGGAAGCCACCGGAAGACTCTCCCGGCCCGGAAATACGCCGCTTCTCCCTTTCCCCCTTGTCCTTTTTCTTGTCTTTACTTCCGCGCTGATCAAGGCGAACCAGCGTCTTCGACATGTCATCGATACGCGTACGCAACCGTGGCACACTGGCGCGGTCGCGAATCGCATCACGCAATTCACGTAATTGTTTATCGAGGGTATCGTCGAGACCGTCTGCGGCCAGTGTCAGCCGTGAGATGGTTTTACGCAGCAGTTCATCACTTTCTTTCCACTGCTTTTCATTGCGCTCGCTGTTTTCCAGCTGGTCAAGGTATTTCCTTTTCCACTGTTCGGCTTCCTGCGCGAGCTTTTCAGCGTCCATGCCTAAACCACATCAGCCATCGAGCCTGACCGTGTCGGGCAATACGATCTCCATACTCAACGGCAGGTGGTCGGACAAGGGGTAGTCCAGCACTTCCGCGTGCTCTACCTCTACAGTCGGTGTGACAAGGATGTGATCGATATTGCGTTTCGGCCGCCAGCTTGGAAAGGTATTCATGCCGTGCAGCGGTTCGGTCATCAGCGTGCGATTGATCAACCGTTCTATCTCCGGGCTGTTTGAACGGCAATTCATGTCGCCCATCAGTACCACATGCCGGTATTCATTGACCAGTTCACCCAGGTAGTCCAGCTGGTTGATCCGGCCACGTTGACTGAGCGCAAGGTGGACGATCAAAACCACCAGTGATTCCTCACCATCGCCATAGCGCACCGCCATGGCGCCACGGCCCGGAATTCGTCCCGGCAGGCGATGCTCGGTGATACCACTCGGCCTGTAGCGACTCAACACGCCAAGGCTGTGACGCGCGAAGCGCCCGATACGCCGGTTGGTCTGGTCGTCCCAGTAGGGGAACCCCGCCTCGTGAGCAAGGTACTCGGTGATATTCACAAAACCGCTACGCGCACTGCCGGCGTCCGCTTCCTGAACACCCACGATGTCATACTGGCTCATTAACGCTGCAATCCGGTCCAGGTTGGTGAACCGCTGGGGGTGGTGCAGTACATGCTTCCAGCTGTGCGTCAGGTAGTGCCGGTAGCCGCGGGTGTGAATACCTATCTGGATGTTGTAGCTGAGCAGGCGCAAGGTGCGCTTGTGTGCCGGTTTAAACACTGTGGCATGAGCTGTACTTGGCATATCGGTATCAAATGGGGCAAACCAGGTTGCCCAGCTGCTCGGTTAATTTCAGGTTTTCACTGTAGTCGACGGGGCAGTCGATAATACTCAGCTTCGGCTGCGCCAGCGCATCCTTGAGTATATCCTGTAACTGGCCCGGCGCCTCGACGCAATAACCGTTGGCGCCAAAGGACTCTGCATATTTGACAAAATCCGGGTTAGTGAAACTCACGTGCGAGGTACGCTTGAACTGGTGCATCTGTTTCCACTCGATCAGACCGTAGCCGTTGTCATTCCAGATCAGGATCACAATCGCCACACCCATACGCATTGCCGTCTCGATTTCCTGCGAATTCATCAAAAAACCCGCATCGCCGGTAACCGCCACGACAGAGCGGTCCGGCGAGACCATTTTGGCAGCAATCGCGCCCGGCACGGCGATACCCATGCTGGCAAACCCGTTGGAAATGATGCAGGTATTCGGCTCCTCACAACGGAACATGCGCGCCATCCACATTTTGTGCGCCCCGACATCACAAACAACGATGTCGTCGAGTTCCAGCACGGTGCGTAGATCCCAGATGATTTTCTGTGGCTTCACCGGAAACCCCTGGTCGTCCCGGTGCCGGTTCATCTCCTCGATAAGCGCCTCACGCAGCGGCCGCATCAGGTGCCCCTGGTGAGGTGTTGCCAGTTTGGCGATACGCATCAGCGTGTGCTTGATATCGCCCAGTACGCCTACTGTGACATTGTAGTGCTCGTCCACCTCGGCCTGGGTGCGGTCGATGTGGATAATGGTACGGTCGCGTGTCGGGTGCCACAGGTAGGGGTGGTACTCCACCAGATCGTAACCCACACAGATAATGACGTCGGCACGACTGAAACCACAACTGATGTAGTCATTGGCCTGCAGTCCTGCACTGGCCAGCGTGGTGCGGTTACGGAATGGCGTTACGCCCTTGGCCATGAACGTGTTGGTCACCGGGATGTTCAGCTGTTCGGCAAAATCGGCCAGGTGCCTCCAGGCGCCGGCACGCACCACACCGTTACCGGCAAGGATCATCGGGTTTCGCGCTTTGGATATCAGCGTTGCCGCACGCTCGACCTGCTGTTGTGGCGGCTCGGGCGGGAATGGTGAATTTACCGGCAGGGGTTTTGCCACAGAAGGCAGCTTGGCAATGTCTTCCGGGAACTCGATAAATACAGCACCGGTTTTTTCCGACTGCGCCACCTTGAAGGCCTTGCGCACCACTTCCGGTATCACATCCGCTGCCAGTATCCGTGAACTGTACTTGGTGATAGGCCGGAACATGCTGTCCAGGTCGAGCACCTGGTGCGATTCCTTGTGCAGGCGATTGGTACCCGCCTGTCCTGCAATGGCAACAACCGGCGCATGATCCATATTGGCATCGGCCACACCGGTCACAAGGTTGGTTGCACCCGGCCCCAGTGTTGACAGGCAAACACCTGCACGCCCGGTCAGACGACCGTACACGTCGGCCATGAATGCCGCGCCCTGTTCATGGCGCGTGGTGATGAAACGAATGCTGGAGTCCAGCAGTGCATCCATCACATCCAGGTTTTCCTCACCGGGTACGCCGAATATATACTCGACGCCTTCATTCTCCAGGCATTTTACAAACAGTTGCGCGGCGTTCATGTCAGTGTTCCTGTTGAACAACAGCCGGGGCGCCGGTTGGTCACCCCTTTATTTTTCTGCGGCGCTTTTGCCGACTTTTCTTTCCAGCCCGACCAGATAGTCGACAAGCGCAAGCATCTTCTGATTGCCACCCGCCATAGTGGCATTGGTACGGTACTTGCCATTGACGATCATTGCGGGCACGCCACTGATACCATACATTTCCCGAACGCGTTTGGAGCGGTTAGCCTTTGTTACAACAGCAAAGGAGTTGAAGGCTTTTTCAAATTCCGCCGCATCAACGCCCTGCTGGACAAATATTCCCATGACATCGTCCGGCGTGCGGATACGTTTACGTTCTTCATGGATGCGTTTGAAAATTATGTCGTGAACCTTGTCCAGCACACCGAGTATCTCGGCGGTGTAATAGGCGCGCGCCAGCAATTCCCAGTGCGGGCCCAGCACGGCGGGCATGCGTACAAAGTCTACATCGTCCGGTTTACGCTTCAGCCACTCGTGTATCTCCGGCTCAAGGTGGTAACAATGCGGACAGCCGTACCAGAACAGCTCGCGCACTTCGATAAGGTTTTCATTGTCCGTGGGCTGGGTGGAGGCCAGGCGCTCGTAATGTTCCCCTTCCTCCCAGGCCGAAAACGCCAGCGGGGCAAATAACATCAAAAGCACGAATCGAAATGCTGTTTTCATATTTTTCTCCAATTTACAATTCTCCGTAGGAGTGCAGTCCGGACAGGAACATATTAACGCCAAGAAAGGCAAACAGCGTGACAAAAAGTCCGATGATCGACCACCAGGCCAGCGGGGCACCGCGCCAGCCCCTGGTAAGGCGCATGTGCAGCCAGGCCGCGTAGTTCAGCCATACAATCAGCGCCCATGTTTCCTTGGGGTCCCATGACCAGTAACCGCCCCAGGCTTCGGCTGCCCACAGCGCGCCCAGTATTGTCGCGACGGTAAAAAATGCAAAGCCGAGTGCAATGGCCTTGTACATCACATCATCGAGCATCTCTGTATCGGGCAGGCGCGTGGCGATAAAACCCTGTGGCGCCAGCCGGTCGGCACGTGCCCGCACCAGGTAGGCAACACCCACCATCGCGGCCAGCGCAAAGGCACCGTAACCCACGAAGTTGGCCGGCACGTGAATCTTCATCCAGTAGCTTTGCAGCGCCGGTACCAGCGGCTGGATTTCGTGTGCATCGCGGCTGAAGGCATACCAGAGCAAAAAAGCGACTGCGGCTGAAATAACCAGTAGCACGAAACCACCCATGGCACGCGTGCGGTATCGACCTTCATAGTAAAGGTAGATCAGCGCCGTGATCAGGCAGAACAGAATAAACACTTCGTAGAGATTGCTGACCGGAATATGGCCAATGTCACCGCCCATCAGGTAAGACTCGCGCCAGCGCACCATCAAACCGGTAAAGCCCATCACCACGGCGGCCCATGTCATGTCGCTGGCGACCTTGCCGGTAAAGTCAGAACGAGCTGCCAGCGCCGCGAAGTACACGACCGTCGCAGAAACAAACAGCGCACTCATCCACATAATCGCCGACTGGCTGGATAACAGGAATTTGAGGAAGAAACTGGTCTCAGCTGTCTGCAGGGAACTTCCGTACAGAGTGACTGCCAGCAAACTCAGACCGGCAACGGCAACTGACAGCAGGCGAACCGCTTTCCACACCCAGCCGAGTGCAATCAACGCCAGCCCGGTACCGAACAGAATACCGACTTCGTAACTATCCATGAGCGTGTGGTAGTGGTACCAGGTATAGCCGCTACCCGCCGCCACCAGCACTGCCCACAGCCAGTCGATGGCCGTCAGTTTTTTCCAGAACGAGGGCTCTTCAAGCCCGCCGAGCAAATCCTGTTGTGTCACTGACATAGTCATTACCTGCTGATTTACGATAGCTCAATGCTCGCCGCGTGGCGGTTCCTGTTCAACGCTTTTCCAGCGCGTGTCGAGTTGCGCGCACATACGTTCAAATTCACGGGCAAAATCGCGCTGATGGCGATTCCCTGTGCCCGCCGCCAGTATACGACTTGTATCACCCCGTTGTTCGATCCAGAACCACAATTTGCGGTTTGGCACATAGAACATCAGGAAAACCCCCACGATCAATAATGCAAAGCCGAAATACACCATATTCTTGCCGGGCGCGCGCGCAATCTGCAACCCGGAAGCCTGCACAAAGTCAAACTCTCGCAACTGCAGGTAAAACGGGGAGCCGTACGCGCCAAGGGCTGCAATGGCCGTGAGTGAATCATCGAAAAATGCAGCGTCCTCATCGCGCAATCCCTGTGACAAGTCGACACCTTTCTCACGCATGAGTTCCAGGTAAAGTTCACCCAGCAGGGTTTGCAGCACCTTGAAATAGGCCTTCAGCACCTCTTCCTGCCGGTCTTTCGGTACGCGCTCGCTGACCATGTCGGCGATTGCCTCAAATCCTCCCATGCGAAACTGCTTGACCAGGCCGAGCATGGAGCGCACAACTTCCTCGCGCCTTGCCGGTTCATCCAGCTCGATCCGGCCCAGGCTCTGCGACGTGGTGCGGGCAATCACAGTGCGCACGCGCGCGTCATCGAACAGCATGGCGCGAAAGCGCAGGAAGCGCTCAACACCACCCTGCGCATTGACCGGAATATGCAGGTAACGGAATGGCTCCGCCTGTGATTCACGCATACCGCTCAGCATATACAGCCGCCCCTTGAATTCAATCGGCAGCATGTAGTTCTCGTATTCCCGCGCCTGCCCGGATGCATCGCGCAGCCTGAATGTGAAGTTGGGACCGAAATTCTTCTGCTGCTCCTTGCCATCCTGGTCTATGACCGGATTGATATTGAACATGCGGAAATCGGTGAACTCCAGTGTCATCGGGCCATCGGGTGTTTCCAGCCGGGTACTATCGAGCACCTTGCCCTCGATACGCCCAGGCGTGATATCGGCTGCTTGCAGCGGCCAGGCGTCGAGTGTCAGGCCCGTGCCACCATCACTGAAACTGGCCTGATAGATCGCGTAACCCTTGTAGATCCAGGGATGATTGACGGCAATGGTGTGTTGCAGCGGCTCATCAACATCAGGATCGTAGATCACAAGGTCACTTTCGAAGGATTTCGGTTGACCGGTCGAGTAGTGCTCGATACGAAAATCTTTCACCTCGATCGAAAACGGCAGGGGTTGCACCAGGTAGCCATCACGCAGCTGGATAAACGCAATATTGGCCGAGCTGCCTTCGGGTATACGGACCGAACCACGAAAGCTCGGGTTGCTGAGCGGAAGGCGGCTGATTGCCGGTACTTCGGAAGCCGGGATGTCGCGCGTCTCCGGTTTCAGCTGACCGCTGGCTTCGCGCAGCATAAGCGGCAAGCCACTGTCGAACAGGGCGCCAACACAGATAACCACAATGGCGATGTGAGTAAAGAAGTAACCCAGCTTGCTGTAGCGACCCTTGATTGCCGCCAGCACATAGTGCCCTTCTTCATTGCGTACCCGCGTGCGGTAGCCGAGGCCTTTCAACCAGCCTGCCAGCGCAGTCTGCACGTCCTGCGGTTGCGCCCCGGCCTCCCATTCGCGCCGGTGGTGAAACGCACGCAGTGACTTGTAGCGGATATTGAGATGGAAGTTGCGCATCTCCCGCAACATATTCGGCGTGTTTCGCCAGATGCATACGCTGGTGGACAACACCAGAAATGCAAGGATTGCCAGAAACCACGGGGCGCCATACACGTCGTACAGACCCAGCGTATTGAACACCTCGAACCAGAATGGCCCGAACTTGATCATGTAATCCTGGTACGGCTGATTCTGTTGCAACACCGTGCCGACCACGGAGGCAATAGCGATGGCCACCAGCAGGGTGATGGCAAGATTCATCGAGCCCAGAAATTCCAGCGCAATGGACGCGGGGCGCATCCGCGACGGGCGATATTGAGTGGATTGATTCATGCGTTGCGCATTCTATCAATAAAAAGGGCGGCACGAGGGCCGCCCTTCAGGTCTGGCAGCGTGAATACGGCCTAGTGCAGACCCTGCACGTAAGCGGCGACCGCCTTGATTTCCTCGTCGCTCATTTTCGACGCGATGTTGCGCATCATCTTGCCGGCGTCATTCTTGCGTTCTCCGGACTTGAAGGCCTTCAGCTGATTTTCCACGTACCTGGCATGCTGACCACTGAGTGCCGGGAAATTGGCCGCCGGGTTACCCGCGCCCGTCGGGCCGTGACAACCGATACAGGCGGCAACACCGGTGGCCGGGTTGCCGCCGCGATAGAGCTTCTGTCCTGCTTCGACCAGTGACTTGTCGGCGACACCCTGCTTGCGTGGCAGGCTGGCAAAATAGGCACCGAGATTTTCCATGTCCTGTTCATTCAGCGGGGCCACCATGCCACTCATGGTGGCATTGTTACGATCCTTGCCCGCCTTGAAATCGGCCAGCTGCTTGGCAATATACTTGGCGTGCTGCCCGGCCAGGTTCGGCCACTCCGGATTGACGCTGTTGCCGTCCATGCCGTGACAACCGGCACAGGACGCAGATTTGGCCTTGCCCGCAGCGGCATCGCCGGCTGCCATGGTGGGCGCCGCGCTGGTCGCCAGTGAAATCGTTGCTGCTAATACAAGCCACTTGTTCATGTCGTTACATTCTCCAGAAACACGATGGAAAGCGGGCCACCCGCCGATTGCGGATCACCACCCAAAAAAGAGCACAACTGTATACCAGCGGGCCTCTTGCGGGTCAACTGAAAAAGGCGAAGCCTGTTAGCCTGGTAATCGGCTGGAATGCAGCACAAGACATTGTTATTCATAACTAAAACACCTGTCATTTGAATGCTGCAAGCGACTTTATCGCTAACACATTCTTAACGGAATACTGTTTTACGACGGGTGTGCGACAATAGGGGAATGACCATCAACTACCGCAGCGCCACCTTCCTGACCAGCGTCCCGGACGCCTCGCTCGCGCCCGATGACAGCGGCGTCGAAGTCGCCTTTGCCGGGCGTTCCAATGCCGGCAAGTCCAGTGCCCTGAATACACTGACCGATCAAAAGGCGCTGGCGCGCACCAGTAAAACACCGGGGCGCACGCAGCAAATCAATTTTTTTCTGCTGGCCGGGGGTCAGCGGCTTGTCGACCTGCCGGGTTACGGCTATGCAAAGGTGCCCCAGGCCATGAAAGACAAGTGGCAACGCAACATGGCCGACTACCTGCAGTCACGCAACTCGCTGCGCGGCCTGGTCATGCTCATGGATTGCCGCCACCCACTGACAGAATACGATCAGCAGATGCTGCGCTGGTGCGCGGACGTTGAGCTGGCGGTCCACGTGCTGCTGACCAAGGCCGACAAACTGAAACGCGGGCCGGCGGGCAACAGCCTGCTGGCCGTGCGTAAACGCATGCCCGAATTTCACCCGCACGCGAGCGTGCAGCTGTTCTCCTCGCTGAAGAGGACCGGGGTGGACGAGGCGCGCCGCATGTTGGACAGCTGGCTGACTGAATAATGCATTTCCTGCGGGCAAAAAAAACCCCGGAGTGCAAGGGGGGGAAGCACCGGGGTTAAGAATACCCGGCTTGGGGAAACCGGGTTGGAGGAATTCCCGTTCCGAATTCGGACGGGGAGCGTACCGCCAACAACGCTCCGTCGTTGGACTACTATCTTTGGTTAATACTGATACAGCCTGATCAAGCCCCCTCTGTCATTTACCAAGATTTTCTCGCTCAATAGCCGTAACTATAGAGCATGCAAACCTTGTTGTGTAGTAGATCAAGGTTCAATAAAAAAATTTAATTCGTTGGCCTGCCACAACCCTGTCCATCAACGGTTAAATATTCGCCGGCCTGAGTGCAAAGACATAAAACAGACCTTTGTCTAATGCGCTTCGTCCCAGTTGCTGCCAGTACCCGCTTCGACCAGTAACGGTACGGAAAGTGCGGCTGCATCTTCCATGTGCCGGCAGATTTCTTCCCGGGCTGTTGCGACATCGCCTTCCGTGACTTCGAACACCAGCTCATCGTGTACCTGCATAATCATTTTGACGCCGCATGTTCCGGTTTTAATCCATTCATCTACAGACAGCATGGCTTTTTTTATAATATCGGCCGCCGAGCCCTGCATGGGGGCGTTGATGGCCGTGCGCTCCGCCGCCTGCCGTCGCTGTGCGTTGCGTGCTTTTATCTCGGGCAGGTAGAGCCGCCGCCCGAACAGGGTTTCGACATAGCCCTGCTCGCGCGCCAGCTCACGGGTCGATTCCATGTAGGCCTTAACGCCCGGGTAGCGCTCGAAATACAGGTCGACGTACTGCTGGGCCTCGCCGCGTGGAATACCCAGCTGTCTGGCAAGCCCGAACGCTGACATACCGTAGATCAAGCCGAAGTTGATGGCCTTGGCGGAGCGCCGCTGCTCACTGCTGACATGATCCAGCGGAACGCCAAACACTTCGGCGGCGGTGGCACGATGAATATCCTCGCCGTTGGCAAACGCCTGCACCAGCCCTGCGTCACCGGACAGGTGCGCCATGATGCGCAATTCGATCTGGGAATAGTCGGCCGCCAGGATCACGCAACCCGGCTCCGCAATAAAGGCCTGACGAATGCGCCGGCCTTCCGCGGTGCGAATGGGGATATTCTGCAGATTGGGATCGGACGACGACAGGCGCCCGGTGGCCGCAACCGCCTGGTGGTAGGACGTGTGCACACGCCCGGTACGCGGATTGACCATCAACGGCAGCTTGTCGGTATAGGTCGATTTGAGCTTGCTCAGCGAGCGATATTCCAGGATCAGTTTTGGCAGCGGGTAGTCCAGCGCCAGTTCCTGTAACACCGGCTCGGCGGTGGAGGGTGCGCCTTTCGGTGTTTTGGCCAGTACCGGCAACTGCTGCTTGTCGAACAGGATGGCCTGGATCTGTTTGGGCGAACCCAGGTTAAACGGTTCGCCGGCCAGGGCGTGTGCTTCGGCCTCGACCTCATGCATGCGCCCGGCCAGCTCCCGGCTCTGTTGTTTGAGCATGTCCACATCCACCTTGACGCCGGTGCGCTCGATATCGCCCAGTACCGGGACCAGCGGTAGCTCAAGGGTTTCGTACAATTCACGCAGGCGCGGTTCGGCTTCCAGCTTCGGCCACAGCTTCAGGTGCAGGCGCAGGGTCATGTCGGCGTCTTCGGCCGCGTAGGGCGCGGCTGTCTCCAGCGGCACCTGGTTGAAGGTCAGCTGTTTCGCGCCCTTGCCGGCCACCTCCTCGAACTTGATATTGGTATGCCCGAGGTACTTCTGGCACAGCGAATCCAGGTCGTGACGGCTGGCGGTGCTGTCAACCACATAGGATTCCAGCATGGTGTCGTGGGCAATGCCGTTTAACGCAACACCGTGATTGGCCAGCACACTGCGGTCGTACTTCAGATGGTGGCCGAGCTTGGCTACGGCCGGGTCGGCCAGCAGCGGGGCAAGCTGGCGGAACACTTCCTCACGCGGCAGCTGGTGCGGGGCATCAGGATAATCGTGAGCAACCGGCAGGTAGGCCGCCTGACCGGGTTCAACGGCAAACGACAGCCCGACTACTTCGGCCTGCATGTAGTCCAGGCTGGTGGTTTCGGTATCGAAGGCTATCAGTTTCGCCTCGCGCAACCGTGTCAGCCAGACATCAAAATCCGGTTGGGTGAGAATGGTCTGATAATCCACCTCCGGACCTGTACCAGGCGCTTCTGACGCACCGGCGCTGCCGCGATCGGCCTGCGCTACATCCCCGTCCATCTGACGCAGCCAGGTACGGAATTCCAGTTCCTCGAACCAGCGGCGCAAGGCATCGGTATCAGCCGGTGCAACCGTCATATCGTCGAGATCGATGTCGAGATCGACATCGCAACGGATCGTCGCCAATTGTTTCGACAGCTCCAGCTGGTCCAGTGAAGCCCGCAGGCTTTCACCGACCTTGCCCCCGATCTCGTCCGCGTGGGCCACCAGGTTGTCCAGCGTGCCGTACTGCGCCAGCCACTTCGCCGCGGTCTTCGGGCCGACTTTTGGCACGCCGGGGATGTTGTCGCTGGTATCCCCCACCAGCGCAAGGTAATCGATAATCTGCTCGGGGCGTACACCGAACTTCTCCGGCACAGTGTCTTCATCGAGCACGCTGTCGTTCATGGTGTTGATGAGGGTGACCTGCGGGTTGACCAGCTGCGCAAGGTCCTTGTCGCCGGTGGAAATCACCGTGTGCCAACCGGCCGCCGCGGCCTTTTTCGCCAGTGTACCAATCACATCGTCTGCCTCCACACCCGGCACCTGCAACAACGGCAATCCCATGGCGCGCACGATTTCCAGCAGGGGTTCGATCTGCGAGGAAAGCTCCGGCGGCATCGAAGGCCGGTTGGCCTTGTAGGCTTCAAACAGTTCATCGCGAAAGGTCTTGCCCCTGGCGTCAAACACCACGGCAACATGCTGCGGGTGGTAGGTGTCGAGCAATTTACGCAACATGTTCACGACGCCGTAAATGGCGCCGGTATCCTGGCCCTTCGAACTGGTCAGCGGTGGCAACGCATGAAAAGCACGGTAAAGATAGGAAGAACCGTCCACCATAATGAACGGCGGCTGTTGATCGGTGGTCATGGTCTGCGGATCCTGGTTGAATTCGCAGCAGATGGTAGCATTCCCGGGCATAGTGCTGGAAAATGAAGCCAACAGCGCCCTGCGCGATGAACCCGATATTACAAGGACTGCGCCATGCCGAGTTTCGCGAGATTTTTGTTTCTGCCCCTGTTATTGCTGGCAGGTCATGCGCTGGCCGTGGATGAAACGCCGGTACCCAATACCGCGCCGCCACCGACACCCAGCGAACGTGCGCAGGAACAGATCGAGCCCGAGGTCAACATCATCCAGCGCGATGACAGGACCATCGAGGAGTACCGGATCAATGGCAGGCTGTATATGATCAAGGTCACGCCAAAGGGTGCCCCCTCTTATTACCTGATCGATACTGACGGGGATGGCTCGCTGGACAGCCGGCCTTCAGAGATCGAACCCCACCTGATGATTCCCAGCTGGGTACTGTTCCGCTGGTAAGCGCCGCGTAACCCGCCAGCGCTTGTCTTCCCCGAGGCACTGCCCGGTATAATCCGCGCCCATGTCATCCACCACCCTGCTTTCCCTCTCCGACCGTCTCGACCGGGTAAGTACCGTCATCGGGCGCGCCACGGCGTGGCTGGGCCTTGCGCTGGTGCTGGTGACGTTTCTGGTGGTACTGCTTCGTTACCTGTTCAATAGTGGCTCAATTGCCCTGCAGGAGTCTGCGCTGTACCTGCACGCGACCCTGTTCATGCTGGGAGCGGCCTGGACACTGAAAATCGACGGGCATGTGCGTGTCGATGTGCTGTACCGGCACTTCAGTGCCCGCGGCAAGGCCGTGGCCGACCTGCTCGGTACACTGGTATTTCTGCTGCCGACCTGCGGTTTTCTGCTGTGGATCAGCCTGGACTATGTGCAAGCGGCGTGGCGTGTACACGAGGGCTCGCCGGAAGCCGGTGGCCTGCCATTTGTCTACCTGCTGAAAACGCTGATTCCGCTGACGGCCCTGCTGTTGATCGTACAGGGCATCAGCCAGCTGTTGCGTCGCCTCGGCGAACTGCTGCAAGCGAGGGAAACACCACGTGGCTGAAGGTAGTATCGCCCTGTGGATGTTCGGCACGGTGTTCGCCTGCCTGCTGATCGGCTACCCGGTGGCTTTTACGCTGGCCGGCACCGCGCTGATTTTCGCTTTCGCCGGGCACTGGGCCGGCAGCTTCGACCCGGTATTCCTGCAGGCACTGCCCAACCGTATCTACGGCATCATGATCAACCCGACGCTGATGGCGGTACCGCTGTTTGTGTTCATGGGCGTCATGCTGGAACGCTCACGGATCGCCGAAGACCTGCTGGACGCCATGTCCGGCCTGTTCGGCAGCCTGCGCGGCGGACTGGGCTTTTCCGTCACACTGGTCGGCATGCTGCTGGCTGCCAGTACCGGCATTGTCGGCGCCACAGTGGTTACCATGGGCCTGCTGTCCCTGCCGACCATGCTGAAACGCGGCTACGACGTGCGGGTGGCGACAGGCGCCATCTGCGCCTCGGGCACGCTGGGTCAGATCATCCCGCCCTCTATCGTGCTGGTGCTGCTCGGCGACGTGCTGTCATCCGCCTACCAGCAGGCGCAGATCAGCCAGGGCATCTATTCCCCGAAAACCGTCTCGGTCGGTGACCTGTTTGCCGGCGCCCTGATACCCGGATTGATCCTGGTAGCACTGTATTTACTGTACCTGGCCGCCGTGGCGCGCTGGCGGCCAGCGGCCATGCCCGCGCATCCCGCCGATGCACCACAAGCGGGGCTTGTGGCAACGCTGAATGCCCTGCTGCCCCCGTTGCTACTGATTCTCGCGGTACTCGGCTCGATTCTTGGCGGACTGGCAACGCCGACCGAAGCCGCCGCGGTCGGCGCCGTTGGCGCCATGCTGCTGGCCGCGACCCGGTGGCAATTAACCCTGCCGGTACTGCGCGAGGTGGTTCGCAGCACACTGAAAGTGTCCAGCATGGTGTTCCTGATCCTGATCGGCGCCTCGGTATTTTCGCTGGTCTTTCGCGGCTTTGGCGGTGACATTTTGATCGAGAACTGGCTCACCCAACTACCCGGTGGCGCACTTGGCGCCATGCTGGCGGTAATGCTGGTGATGTTCCTGCTGGGTTTCGTGCTCGATTTTATCGAGATTACCTTTGTGGTGGTGCCCATCGTCGGCCCGGTGCTGCTGGCCATGGGGCTGGACCCGGTGTGGCTGGGCGTGATGATCGCGATAAACCTGCAAACCTCGTTTCTCACCCCGCCGTTCGGCTTTGCGCTGTTTTACCTGCGCGGCGTGGCGCCCGCCGAGGTCACCACCGCCGATATCTATAGAGGCGTTATCCCCTTCATTGTTATACAGTTAATCATGCTGGGGCTGCTTGCGCTGTGGCCGGCACTGGCTACCTGGCTGCCCGCTATCGTGTATAGTGCGTAAAATTCCGTCTATATTTGTTCACCATAAGGTGGAAATGAAAACGCAGGAAGGCGTTTAATATACTGTCCGCGAAAAAACACCATACGCGGCTTGCACTCGGGACAGGAGGCACTGTGGATCACTACAATACTTCAGATGTCATTTTGCTTGTTGAAGATAATGCGGATGATGTCGACCTGACATTACGTGCTTTCAAAAAAAGTCGCCTGACTAACCAGGTCGTCGTTAAACGCGATGGACAGGAAGCCCTGGATTATCTTTTAGGCGAAGACGGCAACAGCGGTACCGCAACATTACCCACCGTCACCCTGCTGGATCTCAACATGCCGCGCCTGAACGGGCTGGATGTCCTCAAACGCCTGCGCAGCGAGGAACGCACCCGCCTGATGCCGGTTGTGATACTGACAACCTCCGATGAACAGCGCGATGTCATTGACAGTTACCAGTTCGGCGCCAACAGCTACATCCGCAAACCCGTTGATACACAGGAATTCTTTTCCGCCATCCAGGAACTGGAAATCTACTGGACGGTGCGCAACCTTGCGCCGGCAAGCTGAACCTTACATCGCTCTTGCGTTAAGGTAAGCCTGCTCGGATACCGCGCTCCAGGACATGACCTGCTCGCGGAATGTCCTGTACGACGTGTAGATCCGTTTCGACAGCTCGTCCTTTTCTGCAATTTCCGCGACCACCTGCCCGGACAGGTCGCGTAATCGCAGCAGCACTTCATCGGGTAACTTGCGTACGTCCACATTATGCTCGTTAACCAGTGTTTGCAGCGCCTGGTTATTGCGCGCCACATACTCGCTCAGGATTTGCTGGTTGGCCACGCGCGCCGCACTCTGCACAATCTGCTTAAGATCGTCCGGCAGGCTATCGTAGGCTTTCTGGTTGACGATACTTTCCAGCGTCGTGCCCGGTTCGTGCCAGCCAGGGTAATAGTAGTATTTTGCGGCTTTATAGAGACCAAACGCCAGGTCGTTATAGGGGCCCACCCACTCGGTTGCATCGATGGCGCCGGATTGAAGCGAAGTAAACAACTCGCCACCCGGCAGACTCACCGGTGTACCACCGGCACGCGCAAGGACTTCACCGCCCAGCCCGGGAATGCGCATTTTCAGGCCTTTCAGATCGTCGAGACTGTTGATCTCACGGTTAAACCAGCCCGCCATCTGTACCCCGGTATTACCGGCGGCCAGCGGCACCAGGCCAAAGGGTTTGTAAGTCTCACGCCACAGTTCCATACCCCCGCCAAAATACAGCCAGGCATTCATTTCATCAGCGGTGAGACCAAACGGCACGGTTGAAAAAAACTGCGCGCCTTCGCTCTTGCCCTTCCAGTAATAGGCCGCACCATGCCCCATTTCCGCCGTGCCCTGTGACACCGCGTCGAACACCTCGAACGCCGGCACCAGCTCTTTGGCGCCGTAGACCTTGACTTCAATACGACCGCCACTCATTTCCGTGATAAGTCGTGCCAGTGTGTTGGCGCCCGTGCCAAGGCCCGGGAAATTCTTCGGCCAGGTTGTCACCATTTTCCATTTAACCGGCGTGAATGAAGGCGTTTCAGCCGTGCTGCAATCCACATTGGGGGTTTCCTTGCAGCCCGCGACCAGCGATGCGCCGGCGATGGCGGCACCGCCACCCAGGTAACGCAGAAAATGTCTTCTTTTCATAATGTCCTCACAGTGGTTTGACTCCGGCCCGGTTGTTCCTCGCCGGCTATTGTACGGCCTCGCCAGATTAACATCAGCGGGAAACTAAACCTTGCAAATCTGGGTGTTTATGTCATTATGCTCACCGATTTCTATAAAAGCACATGTAGTATCCTGCAATATAAGGAAATTTCGCGGGTTAGGGTATAACACCGGGGTCAACGGCCGAATGGCTGTACCTAACCGAGGGACACTATGCTGGATGCACCCGAGCGCATAAGCGCCCGCTTTTCGATATTACTGTTTCTGGGGTTTCTGCTCGTACCCGTTGTCGGTTTTGGCAGCGCGGTTCTGTTCGGCATCCTTCAGGACTGGCAGTTGCAGCAGATTCTTGCCGATGGTGTTGTGCCTGTGTTCTCGCTGTTACTCATCTTCACTTCATTGTTCCAGTTGCAACGACTGATTACGCCGCTGACCAGCTGGGCACTGCAACACCCCCAGGGTGGCAATGCGCCGTCACACCTGCACCGGCAACTGCAACGTTTCAGCCGTCATTTCTGGGGCCTGATTCTTGCCCACGTACTGGTAACACCCTTACTGGTGTACTGGCGACTCGACGGAACACTCGGCGCGACCAACCTGGGCGCGCTGTTGCATTTTATGCTGTTACAGGGCATTACCGCGACACTCACCGGTGTACCCGCCTACCTGTTCGGACTGCACCAGCTGGGCAAACTGGTTACACAACTCGGCCTTGAGCGCATACATGTCAGCCTTAAATCGCGCACCCTGTTACTTGCCGGGCTGGTGCCGCTGCTTTCCTATGCCCTGCTGGTCGAATACCACTGGCTGACGACCGGCCAGCTTAGCGCAGGTTACCTGACGACGCTGACGCTGTTGGCCGTGATAACGCTCAGCATCAGCCTGCTGTCGATTCGCAGCATGCAACAGGCGCTGCGCCCCTTCCATGAACTGTTCAGCCGCAGCGGTGCTTCAACGCATGAGGCACTGGCACAGTTAAGACCGGCATCAACCGACGAGATCGGCCACCTGACCCAGACACTGGGTCGCGTGTTCCAGCGTCTGGGCGACCAGGAAACGCATATGCGCGCTATCGTCGATACCGCGGCGGAAGGCATTATCGTGGTCGATGAGCGCGGCCAGATCGATACCTTCAACCCGGCGGCGGAGCAGCTGTTCGGGTACCTGGCACAGGAAATTCGTGGCCGCCATCTGGCCATCCTGCTTCCCGATGAATTCCAGGTTCGCCAGTCCATTAACCCACACAGCGAAGAGCGTGATGCCGTTGGCGTGCATCGTAATGGCTCTCGCATCACCGTCGCACTGCGCATCTCCGCAATGGAAATCAGCGGCAAGCGCATGTTCACCTGCCTGGTTGCCGATATCAGCCAGCGCAAGGCCGCAGAACAGGAGTTGCTCGCCGCCGAGGCCCGCTACCGCGCACTGGTGGAAACCGCGCACGACCTGGTATGGAGTGTCGATCCCGATGGCTGCTGGAGTTATCTGAATACCTCGTCCCGGACGATATACGGAATGGAGCCGGAAAATATGCTCGGCCGCCCGATCAGTGAGTTCTGTGCGCCGGATAATACCGAAGCGGATCAAAAAGCTTTCGCTGGACTGCTGTCGGGAAACGACCTGTACCAGTACGAAACCATACACCTCGATAATGAAGGGAATCGGCGCCATTTGAGTTTTAATGCCAAGGCGCAACGTGATGAAGATGGTAACATCCTGCAGATCAGCGGTACCGCACGCGACATTACCGACCAGAAAGCCTTCCACGAACAACTGACCTACCAGGCCGAACACGATTCGCTGACCCGCCTGTTCAACCGTCACTATTTCCAGCAGGAACTGGAGCGTACTGTGGCACGCGTATCGCGCAGCCCGGACACCAGCTGCGCACTGTTCTACATTGACCTCGACCAGTTCAAATACATCAATGATACGCTGGGTCATGCGGCAGGCGATCGACTGCTGATCGAAATTACCCGGTTACTGCTCAAACACGTCCGCGAAGGTGATCTGCTGGCACGATTTGGCGGCGATGAATTCACACTGCTGCTCTACAACATTCGTGCAGCCGACGTGATTTCCGCTGCTGAACATTTCCGCCTGCTGTTCGAATCGTTCAACTTCCTGGAAGACGGCAAGAGCTTCAATGTGAGCTGCAGTATTGGCGCCACACTGATCGACGCCCATGTAGAAAGTGCTGAAGAAGCGCTTTCACACGCTGACATTGCCTGCAATATGGCCAAGGCGCAGGGCCGCAACCGCGTTAAACTCTATGACCCCAGCGACAGCAACAAGGATGGTATGGCCGAAGACATGGGCTGGGCATCGCGGGTACGCGAGATGCTCGAAGACGACAAGTTCCAGCTGGTCTTCCAGCCGATCATGGCGCTCAACGATGACCAGGTGCAGGACTATGAAGTCCTGGTACGCATGGTCTGTGACGATGGCGAAATTATTTTACCCGGCGGTTTCATGCCGGCTGCGGAACGATTCGGCCTGATCCACAGCGTGGACCGCTGGATCGTCAATCGTGCGCTGAAGCAGTTGTCACGCCTGCACCAGCAGGGTGAGTCCGTACGCTTCTCGATCAACCTGTCCGGCAAGGCTTTTGAAGACCCGCTGTTGCTACCCATGATCAAGGATCTGCTCGATAACGCCAGCCTCGACCCCTCACGCGTCTGTTTTGAAATTACTGAAACGGCTGCCATCGCCAAACTTTCCGAGGCAGAGAAGTTCATCAGTGCACTGAAAGACATGGGTTGCCAGTTTGCACTCGATGACTTTGGCGCCGGCTTCTCTTCCTTTGCTTACCTGAAACATTTACCCGTCGATAAACTCAAGATCGATGGTGCTTTCGTGCAGGGCATGGCTGACAGCCACATCGACCAGGCCATGGTGCAATCCATGAACCAGGTCGCGCATGCGCTCGGCAAACAGACCATCGCCGAATACGTGGAAAATTCGACCACACTGGAATTGCTGCGCAACTACGGCGTGGACTATGCGCAGGGCAACTATATCGGCAAGCCCCGCGAGGCACTGATGAACATCACCCGACTGCCTTACACACGCATCCAGACCGTCAGCCGCGCGGACTGAAGACACCACCTCACACCGCCAGACCCTCATCCCACCAGGGCCGGTCACCAAAACAACCGGCAAGATAATCCGAGAAGACCTGTACGCGCTTCGGTATTAACCGCCCCGGCGGATACACCGCATGGATACCTGTCGCGGGACGCTGGTAGTCATCCAGCAGGGCAACCAGTTTGTTGTCTTTAATATAGCGGCCAAGGATAAAGGTGGGACCCGCGGAAATACCCAGCCCCGCAACGGCTGCTGCCGCCAACGCATCGCCGTTATTGCTTCGGATACGAATCTGTGGCTGGGCCGACACTGTTTTACCTTCCGGCGTCACGTAACTCCACAGCTGTTTGTAGGTTACATTGCTGTATTGCAACCCGATGTGGCCCTGTAAATCATCAGGGTGGTCAGGTGTTCCGTGCTGCTGCAGATAGGCCGGGCTGGCGCAGGTAACATGTCGTGCGATACCCAGGCGCCGTGCAACCAGCGTAGAGTCCTTCAACGCCCCGATCCTGACGGCCATGTCGAACCCGTCCTCGACAAGGTTGATGTTGCGATCATTCAGGTCCAGATTTAATTCGATAGCCGGGTGTTCGCAGAGAAAATCTGCAATGGCTTCTGACAGGTGCAAAAGACCGAACGACAGGGGGGCGGCAAGTTTGATTGAACCACGTAGTTCAGCGGTCTCTTGCGTAACACTCTGCTCTGCATCATCCAGGTCTGCGAGTATCTGCACCGCACGCTGATAAAAATTCCTGCCCGCATCGGTCAGGGCAAGACGCCGTGTCGTACGGTTCATCAGGCGACTGCCGAGCCGGCTCTCCAGCTGACTGATACGGCGACTCACCACCGATTTTGCTATGCCCAGCCGCTCGCCGGCAGCGCTGAAGGTCCCGGATTCCACCACCGCAGTAAACGCTTCAAGATCGGCAAACTTGTCCATACTGTTGCTAAATATAGAACAGTAAGTTCTTCATAGCCATATTTATCTCCTAATGACGAACAACTAAGCTCATTTCACATCGCAAGGCATCAATCCAGATACCACTGACAGAGGACAAAACCATGAACCCATCCATACTGAAGCACAGCACCCAACTCACTGGTCGGGCGCTGATGTCAGCGATTTTTATCATGGCCGGAATCAACAAGACGAAACAGACCTGTCTGAGCTAATCTGAACAAGAGAGGAACAGAAATGGAAACCACTAAATCCCGAAAGAACACTCAGCCAAGAAAACTCCTGCATATCGTCAAAGGCATGCCTGCCACTGACGGTGCAGGCGTTGAACTTATACGTGTTATCGGTCAGCCGGCCCTACCTGTGCTTGATCCGTTCCTGCTGCTGGATGCCTTCCGTTCTGACAAGCCGGATGACTATATTGCCGGCTTCCCGTCACACCCACACCGTGGTTTCGAAGCTGTAACCTATCTGCTCGCCGGACGTATGCGCCACAAGGACAGCGCGGGTCACGAAGGCGTGATAGAAGCGGGCGGCATCCAGTGGATGACAGCGGGCAAGGGCATTGTGCACTCGGAAATGCCGGAACAGGAAAATGGCCTGCTGGAAGGCTTCCAGCTGTGGGTAAATCTACCCGCCGAACACAAGATGGATCCGGCAAACTACCAGGAGTACACAGCCGAACACATTCCACTGGAAACAAGGGAAGGTGGCATTGAGCTTCGGGTTATTACCGGCGTGACATCACAGGGCACAACGGGACCCGTCGTTCAGCCATTAACCGAACCGCTATACCTGGATGTTCGGGTTCCGGCTGGCCAGCAATTTATCGAGACATTACCGGCATCACACAACGCGTTTATCTACGTTATTGATGGGCCGGTCAATATGGCACATGAAGACGGACAGATAGCCAGGCTTGTGCGTGACGACCTGGGCGTACTCAGCGAAGGTAATGCCATTAAACTGAACGCTGATAAAAATGACGTCCGCTTCCTGTTAGTGGCCGGCAAGCCTCTGGGAGAACCGGTGGCACGTGGTGGTCCCTTTGTGATGAACACAAGGGCAGAAGTTCAACAGGCCTTTGCAGATTACGAGCAGGGTAAGTTCTGAACGCGCAATCCAGCTGGTACACTGTTCCACGACAAAAACACATTCGCTGGCGCCTGCCAGTACCATTGGTTATTCTGCCTGACATATAACCCGCAACGGCTTGCCCGAAGCAGGAGACAATGCGGCAAACCCCACAAGCCCTGAATCTGGTGCTGGTCAGCGTGCATGGATTGATACGCGGACATAACCTCGAACTCGGCCGCGACGCGGACACCGGGGGGCAGACGCTGTACGTGGTGGAACTGGCGCGCGCACTGGCGCAACATCCCGAGGTAGCCAGTGTTGATCTGCTTACGCGGCGGGTCGAGGATCCCGACTTGTCCGCTGACTACGCGAGCGCCGTCGAACCCCTTGGTGGTGGTGCGCGTATCGTTCGCTTCGAAGCCGGCCCACCAGGCTATATCGCCAAGGAAGCGCTATGGGATTACCTTGACGAGTTCACAGACAATGTACTCGGATTTCTGCGCGCGCGCGGTTCCGTTCCCGACCTCATCCATAGCCATTATGCCGATGGTGGCTACGTCGGCGCCCATCTGGCGGGCCTGCTTGGTGTACCCCTGGTACACACCGGTCACTCACTGGGGCGGGTCAAGCGCCGCCGGTTACTGGCACGCGGGCTGTCCGCCAACGACATTGAGTTACGCTACAATCTGGCGCGCCGCATCGAGGCAGAGGAAGACACGCTGGCCGTCGCAGAGCGTGTCATTACCAGCACTTACCAGGAGATCGAGGAACAATACGAAATTTACGACCACTACCAACCGGCGCGTATGCGCGTTATACCGCCCGGCACCAACCTGGAGCGCTTCATGCCTCCGCAAGGCAATGAAGCCGATACGCCGATAGCCTCGGAACTGAATCGTTTTCTCAGGGATCCGCACAAAGCCGTTATTCTGGCGCTGTCGCGACCGGATCCACGCAAGAATATCGAAACCCTGCTGGAAGCCTATGGCGAATCGCGCCAGCTACAGGACATGGCCAACCTGGTGGTGGTGGCCGGCAACCGGGACGACATCGAGGATATGGATGAGGGCGCGCAGGAAGTACTCACGTCATTGCTGTTGATGATCGATCACTATGATCTGTACGGCCGTGTCGCTATTCCCAAACACCATAGCTGGCAGGATGTGCCACTGCTCTACCGGCTGGCGGCAGCATCGCGCGGCGTGTTCGTTAACCCGGCGCTGACCGAACCCTTCGGCCTGACACTGATCGAAGCGGCCGCCAGCGGTCTGCCGGTCGTCGCAACCGAGGATGGCGGGCCCATCGACATCCTGGCCAACTGTCACAACGGCCTGCTGGTCGATCCGCTGGACAGCCGGGCGATGGGCGATGCACTGGTAAAGATCCTGTCCGACCCCGAAGACTGGCAGCGCATGGCCAGCAGCGGTATTGCCGGCGTGCGCGAACATTATTCCTGGCACGCGCACGCGCAGCGTTATGTCGCCATGATCAAGCCCATGGTCCATAAAACAGAGGTGCTGACACGGCGACCTACCCTGCGGCGTGCAAACGTCTACCATGACCGGGCCATCTTCACCGACCTGGACCAGAACCTGCTCGGAGATCCGCTGGCCCTCAAGGCACTCAATGGCGTGCTGCGTGAAAACCGCAAGTGCGCCGCCTTTGGCATCGCCACGGGAAGACGCCTGGACTCGGCGCTCAAGATGATGAAGAAGTATGCTATTCCGAAACCCGACGTACTGATTACCAGTGGCGGTACTGAAATCTACTACGCGCCCAAACTCACGGCAGACATTGCCTGGCCACAGCATATCGATTACCAATGGACGCCACAGGTCGTCCGTCGCACGCTGGCCGATCAGCCGGGCCTGAAACTGCAACCACGCTCTGAACAAAGCCGCTTCAAGATCAGCTATTACATCGATCCCGGTAAAGCACCGGGCATCGACGAGTTACACAGTATGCTGCACCAGAAAGGTGTAACCGCCAATGTCATCATGTCATTCGGACAGTTTCTGGACATCATACCGGTACGGGCATCCAAGGGTTTTGCCTTGCGTTATGTTTCCGACCACTGGGGTATCGCGCTGGAAAAAACGCTGGTTGCCGGTGGCTCCGGGGCGGACGAGGATATGATGCGAGGCAACACGCTGGCTGTTGTGGTCAGCAACCGCCACCATGAAGAATTGTCACAGCTGACCGAGGTCGAGCGGATTTATTTTTCCGATCAGGCGCATGCCGCCGGCATACTCGATGCGCTCGACCACTACGACTTCTTTGACAGTTGCACGCTCCCGCGTGACAGCACGGGAGTCGGTCAATGACTGACCGCCTGCTGCTATGCACCGACCTTGATCGCACCCTGCTGCCCAACGGCGAGCAAGCGGAATCCGCTGCCGCCAGAGCGCGTTTTAGCAAGCTGGCGCAGTTGCCAGCGATCACGCTTGCTTACGTGACAGGTCGTCATCGTGCACTGGTGGAAGACGCCATTTATAACTACAGGTTGCCGCAGCCTGACTATGCCATTACAGATGTCGGTACACGCATCTATCGCATTGTGCAGGGAGACTGGCAACCCTGGCCACAGTGGGAGCGTGAAATCGACAACGACTGGGGCGGCAACAGCTGGCAACAACTGCGCGACCTGTTCCGGGATCTTCCGGAGTTGCGCTTGCAGGAAACCGGCAAGCAGAACACCCACAAACTCAGCTTCTATGTCCCGCTGGACGCAGACCGCGAGGCATTACTGGCGGTCATGCAGGCTCGACTGGCGGAGCAGGGTGTGCATGCCAGCCTTACCTGGAGTATTGATGAGCCGGCCGCCATCGGTCTGCTCGACGTACTGCCGGCCTGCGCCACCAAACTGCACGCCATTGAGTTCCTTGCCACACAAACGGGATTCAATATCACGGAAACCCTGTTTGCCGGCGACAGCGGCAACGACCTTGCGGTTCTGTCGAGCGCGATTCCCTCGGTGCTGGTTGCCAATGCCGGCGCTGAAGTCATGGAAGTTGCACAGGCACAGGCTGCAGCAGCCGGACATGCAGATGCCCTGTATATCGCCAAAGGAGGATTTCTTGGCATGAACGGTAACTACAGCGCCGGCATACTGGAAGGCATGGCGCACTTTTATCCCGGGTTCGTCGAACGGCCTGGCGGCGGGCAGCGCGCATGAACGCGCCACTGACAGGTCGCCCGGTGCTGTTCGGTGAAGTGCTGTTTGACCACTTTCCTGGCGGGGAGGTGGTCCTCGGTGGTGCGCCATTCAACGTTGCCTGGCACCTGAATGCCTTCGGCGCCCGGCCGGTGTTGATCTCCCGAGTCGGCAACGATGCGCTGGGCCGACGCATCCGCGACACCATGCAAGCCTGGCACATGGATACGGCCGGTTTGCAGCTCGATTCTGCGCACCCGACCGGGACGGTGGAAGTCAGCATTGACGATGATGAACCTCACTATGACATCGTCGAGCAGCGCGCCTGGGATTTCATCGCCCCGGATAGTCTGCCACCGATCAGTGATGCCGCACTGCTCTATCATGGCAGCCTCGCGTTGCGCAGCCCGGTGTCACGTCAGGCACTCGATCGCCTGCATGCGAGCCTGGATGCGCCGGTATTCGTCGACGTCAACCTGCGCCCACCCTGGTGGAAGCGGGAAGAGATCGACAGGCGTCTTGATGCCGCGCGCTGGGTCAAGCTCAACGCGGATGAACTGGAGATGTTAACGCCTGCGGGCAATTCCCCGGAGCAACGCGCCGAGACGTTACAGCAGGTCCATCAACTGGACCTCCTGGTCACCACCCTGGGCGCCAGGGGTGCACTGGCGCATGACAACAAAGGTCATACGCTTCAGGTTAAACCCCCCATGACCGACACTGTGATAGACACTGTCGGCGCCGGCGACGCGTTCGCCGCCATAATTATACTGGGACTACTGAGCGACTGGGGTCTTGAACAGACGCTGCAACGCGCACAAAGCTTCGCCAGTGCTATTGTGGGTATTCGTGGCGCCACACCCGAACACCGTGACTTCTATACTGTATTCAGACAACGCTGGAATTTGACGTGAACCAGGCCAATCCGTTCAAACTGTTTGACGCACTTGTCACCTATCTGGACGAGGAGCGCCGTCATGCGCACCGCGTGCTGCATCATTTTGTCGCCATAGGCCGACCCTTTCTGTTACGCACCGATCTACTGGACGGATTTGAGGCGCTGTGCGGAGTCGAAGGCGGCGAAGCGTTGCGGCACACGCCGCTCGGCAGCATTCTGCAAATGAGCCAGGAAGCCAGCCTGGATGCACAATGGTTTTACCTGGCGCTGCGACCACGCATCGGCCGCTGGCAATACCTGCGCATCCACCTGGAGACCATTGAAGCGGAACACATCGTGGTCAGCCAGTACCTGCGCTTCAAGGAAAGGCTGGTGGACGGAAGCAAGGCGCCGGAATGGATGCTGGAAGTGGACCTGGAGCCATTTTCCCGTGAGTTTTTAAAGCCACAGGAATCGCGCTCAATCGGCCGCGGCGTTGAATTTCTCAACCGTCGCCTGTCCAGCCGCCTGTTTGAAGAGCAGGGCAAGGGCCAGCAGCGACTACTGGATTTTCTCAGCATGCACGCCTACCGGGGCCAGCCGCTGATGCTCAACGGCCTGATCACCAGCGTTCCGGACCTGCGGCGAGCCTTGCGCAGCGCCGACCGTTTATTGTCCGGCGTTGATGCTGAACAACCCTGGACTGGACTGGCGCGTGACTTGACACCACTGGGCTTCGAACCCGGCTGGGGGAATCACGCGGCGAAAGTGCGCGACACCATGCAACTGTTGCTGGATATTCTTGACGCACCTTCACCCGACGTACTGGAAACCTTTCTGGGCCGCATCCCGATGATATTTTCGCTGGCCATCCTGTCGCCACACGGCTGGTTTGGCCAGTCCAACGTGCTGGGGCGACCCGATACCGGCGGCCAGATCGTCTACATTCTCGACCAGGTGCGGGCGCTGGAAAAAGAAATGATGCAGCGCCTCAGCGAGCAGGGTCTGGATATCAAACCCTCGATTGTCGTTATCACCCGCCTGATCCCCGAGGCCGAGGGCACCACCTGTGACCAGCGCATTGAACGTATTGCCGGTACGGACCATGCACGCATATTGCGTGTACCGTTCCGCGAGGCATCCGGTGAAGTGGTGCCACACTGGATCTCGCGCTTCGAGGTCTGGCCCTACCTGGAACGCTTCGCGCTGGACGTGGAACATGAACTGCTGGCGGAGCTGGGCGGGCGCCCGGACCTGGTGATCGGTAACTATTCTGATGGCAACCTGGTGGCCACCCTGCTGGCGCAGCGACTCGGCGTCACCCAGTGCAACATCGCCCACGCCCTGGAAAAAACCAAGTACCTGTACTCCGACCTGTACTGGCGCGAGAACGATGCGCAATATCATTTCGCCACCCAGTTCACCGCCGACCTGATCGCCATGAATACTGCCGACTTCATTATTACCAGCACCTACCAGGAGATCGCCGGCACCGACGAAAGTGTCGGCCAGTACGAAAGCTATTCCGCATTCAGCCTGCCGGGCCTGTACCGGGTAGTACACGGCATCGATGCTTTCGACCCCAAGTTCAATATCGTATCGCCCGGTGCTGACCCCGACGTGTACTTCCCGGCCAGTAAACAGGAACAGCGTCTCGTCCATCTGCATAAAGAAATCGACCAGCTGGTGTTTGCACAGAACACGGCAGCCGATATCCGCGGCGCCCTTGCCGAGCCTGAAAAACCTTTACTGTTCACCATGGCGCGCATGGACCGGATTAAAAACATTACCGGGCTGGTCGACTGGTATGCCAACTCACCCGCGCTACGTGAAGCTGCAAACCTGCTGGTAATTTCCGGGCACGTCGATCCACAGCGCTCCGACGACGACGAGGAACGCGAGCAGATAGCGCGCATGCATACACTCATGGACGAATACGGCCTCGATTCGCAGATCCGCTGGCTGGGCAGGCACCTCGACAAGGACCTGGCCGGCGAACTGTATCGTGTCGTTGCCGACCGGCGTGGCGCCTTCGTTCAACCAGCCCTGTTCGAAGCTTTTGGCCTGACGGTTATTGAAGCCATGAGCAGTGGATTGCCAACCTTTGCAACCTGCTTCGGCGGTCCGCTGGAAATAATCGAGGATGGCATTTCCGGTTTCCATATCGACCCCAACCACGGTGAGGCGGCTGCGCAACTTATGGCGGAGTTTTTCGAACGCTGTGATCATGAGCCCGGCTACTGGGATCGATTGTCACGCGGCTCGCTGGAAAGAGTGGCTGCCCGCTACACCTGGAGACGCTACGCCGAACGCATGATGACACTATCGCGGGTATACGGTTTCTGGCGCTACGTCACCGACCTGGAACGCTCCGAAACACGGCGCTACCTGGAGATGTTTTACGCGCTGCAATACCGGCCGCTGGCTTCGGCTGTCAGGGGCTGAGCTAATGTGCAACGCGTACATTTTGACCGCTGTAAATCACGCGCACCCGATCGCCGACGGAAAATCTTTCATCGGGGGATAGCGCCTGGACAATAGCGATGGTTCGGCCATCTTCCATCCTGACAGTGATTTCCACACCGCGGGTACGCGTTACACCCTCCTCAATGGCTGCGCCGGCTATTCCACCGGCCACTGCACCAATAACGGTCATTATCCTGCGTGTTGTATGTCCATCTGCACTGCTGCCGGCAATACCGCCAATGATTGCACCGGCACTGCTGCCCAGCGGGGTTTTGGTACCTTCGATTTTGACGGGACGCAGATGCTCGATAACGCCATACTCCACTTGCTGAACAGTTCGGGCCTCGGATCGGCTATAGCTTTCGCCTGACAGGTTCGATGCACATCCAGCAAGGCTGGCCATGACAAGCAGTAATAAAAGAAAAAGGCCGCTTTTCATACTGACGACTCCTTCTGATCTGTTATGCAGGGCATTCCGGTTTATACCGCCTGAAGATTCGCGTACGCGACCACCAGCCACTTGGAACCGGCATTTTCAAAATTAACCTGAACACGTGCGTGTGCGCCCTGACCTTCATAGTTTAGTACAACACCGTCACCGAATTTTGCGTGCTGTACACGCTGGCCGAGCGACAGACCTTGAGGCACATCTTCAAACATTGAACTTGCAACAGGCGCTGCGCCATACGGTCGAGTGACCTGGACACGTGGCCGTCGTTCTTCAATCAGGTCCGCGGGGATTTCACGAATAAAGCGTGAAGGCACACTGCAGGATTCGTTACCAAACAAGCGGCGATGTTCGGCGTGGGTAATAAACAACTGCCGGCGAGCGCGGGTTATCCCGACATAGCACAGGCGTCGCTCCTCTTCCAGCCTGCCCGGTTCTTCCACCGAACGCTGGTGCGGGAACAGACCTTCCTCCAGGCCGCACAGGAATACCGTATCGAACTCCAGCCCCTTGGCGGAGTGCAGGGTCATCAGTTGTACGCAATCCTCCCAGCCCTGTGCCTGGCCTTCACCGGCTTCCAGCGCAGCATGGGAAAGAAACGATGACAGCGGGTCGATGTCATCTTCTTCTATTTCGTCATATTCGTACTCGCGCGCGGCGTTGATCAGCTCGTCGAGGTTCTCGATACGAGCCTGACCCTTTTCACCTTTTTCCTTTTTGTAGTATGCCTTGAGCTCGCTGCATTCGACGACGTGTTCGACCTGCTCGCCCAGCTCCAGCCCTTCTATCTCACGGGCAAACTGTTCGACCAGGTCCATGAAACCGACCAGTGCATTGCGTGCGCGCGCATTCAGTTCATCGCCATCCACCACTGCGCGCGCCGCTGACCACAGCGAACGGCTTTCCTGTTTTGCCTTGTCACGCACCACCGCCAGCGTGCGCTCGCCAATACCGCGCGGCGGTTGATTCACAATACGGTCAAATGCTGCATCGCTTTCGCGGTTTTCGCACAGGCGCAAATACCCCAATGCATCCTTGATTTCCTGGCGCTCGAAGAACCGCAACCCGCCATACACACGATAGGGGATACCCGCCTGTAGCAGACGCTCTTCAAACACACGTGACTGCGCATTGGAGCGATACAGAATCGCCATATCACTGCGCGCCTGCCCCTGTTCCACCTGTGCCTTGATGTGTTCGATGACAAAACGCGCTTCGTCCTGCTCGTTGATCGCGGTGTATAACTGGATGGGATCACCGTCTTCACCGGCGGTCCACAGGTTCTTGCCGAAGCGCCCCTCGTTGTGTTCGATCAGTGCGTTGGCTGCCTTGAGAATTGAACCGGTCGAGCGATAGTTCTGTTCCAGGCGCAAGGTACGTGCACCGGGAAAGTCTTTCTCGAAACGTTGCAGGTTCTCGACTTTTGCGCCGCGCCAGCCGTAGATGGACTGGTCGTCATCACCGACGATGGTGATGTTGGCCTGCTTGCCCGCCAGCACACGCAACCAGGCGTACTGGATGGTGTTGGTGTCCTGAAACTCATCGACAAGGATATGCTGAAAGCGCTGCTGGTAGTGTTGCAACAGTTGTGGCTGTTTCAACCACAGTTCGTGCGCACGCAGCAGCAACTCGGCAAAGTCCACCAGCCCGGAGCGCTGGCACAGTTCCTCGTAGGCCTGGTAGATCGCAATCTGCTGGCGCTGATGCGGGTCACCCTTGTGCTCGATGTGCTGTGGCCGTACCCCTTCATCCTTGCGTGCATTGATATACCACTGCGACTGGCGTGGCGGCCACTGGTTTTCGTCCAGGTCCAGCGCCTTGAGTACCCGCCGGATAATACGATACTGGTCGTCGGAATCCAGCACCTGGAAGGTCTGTGGCAAACCCGCTTCCTGCCAGTGTGCGCGTAACAGTCGGTGCGCAAGGCCGTGGAAGGTGCCCACCCACATGCCGCGCGTGGACACTCCGATCAGTTTTTCGATACGGGTACGCATCTCGGCGGCGGCCTGGTTGGTAAAGGTCACCGCCAGAATGCCGTAGGGCGAAAGGTTCTCCACCTGCACCAGCCAGGCGATGCGGTGCACCAGCACGCGGGTTTTTCCGCTGCCCGCCCCGGCCAGTACCAGCAGCGGATCGGGCGCTGCGGTGACAGCCTCGCGCTGGGCGTCATTCAGGTGATCGATAATACAGGAAACATCCATTGCGCCATTCTAGCAAAGCCACCGCCAACTGTACCGGGCCGGTGCGGTACACTATGCAGATGCGCGACACGCCGCCTTTCCACGGACTGCTCTGCACTCACCCCGCACTCGATGTGCAGGCGCAAAAGCTTTGCCAGGCCTATACCCTGCCACGGCTTCGTCAGGCCCCCGCCAGTGGACTGTTTCTGCACCTGGATACGGATGGACTTGGACTCCACGATGTTGATGATCAGGGTAAAAATCCTGTGCGCGTGGATTTTGTCGGTGGCGCTCTTGGCCATCGACTGCGTTTTGGTGGCGGACGGGGACAACCGCTGGCACGCGCGACAGGTATCAAACCCGGCTTCGATCCCGTGGTCTGGGATGCCACCGCCGGTCTTGGGCGAGATGCCTTTGTGCTGGCCAGCCTTGGCTGCCCTGTCACACTTTGCGAGCGCTCTCCGGTACTTGCGGCACTGCTCGATGAGGGTCTGCAACGTGCGGCGCTCAATGCCGACATCGGCAGCTGGGTTCAATCGCGGATGACGCTGCGATTTGGTGACGCTTCACATGAACTTGTTACAGCCGCCGATGCAACAGCACCTGACACGGTCTATCTCGACCCCATGTACCCGGCGGGGAAATCCAGCGTACTGGTCAAAAAGGAAATGCGCGCTGTACAGCAACTGGTTGGCGAAGACCGGGATTCCCTGACCCTGCTGGATGTTGCGTTGAACACAGCAAAACGCCGCGTGGTCGTCAAACGCCCGCAGCGCGCCGGCCCGTTGCACGGCCGGATACCCGCTACCTCGATCGCAAGCAGGAAAACGCGTTACGATATCTACATTACCTTGTGAAAGGCCATGCCATGCTGACGCCAGGCTTCTGGGAATCCAAAACCCTCGATGAAATGAATGAACAGGAATGGGAAGCCCTGTGTGACGGCTGTGGGCGCTGTTGCCTGTTGAAAATCGAGGACATCGACAAGGGCGAAACCCACTACACCAATGTGGTTTGTCAGTACCATGACGATGCAACCTGTCGTTGCACACGATACAGGGAACGGTCGTTACTGGTGCCGGATTGCATCAAGGTCACACCCGACGTCGCACGAACGGAAAAGTGGTTGCCGGACACCTGCGCCTACCGCCTGCTTGCAGAAGGCAAGCCGCTTTTTGACTGGCATCCACTGATCAGCGGCAACCCCGACAGTGTCCACGAAGCCGGCATCACCATTACCGGCAAGGTTGTCTCCGAGGAATACGTTCACCCGGACGAACTCGACGAGCACCTCGTACATTGGCTGGACTGATCGAGGACATCAACATATGAATCAGGGGCTTGCGGCACTGCTGGTTGCGCAGTTCCTGTCAGCCTTCGCTGACAATGCGATCCTGTTTGCGCTGATTGCAATGGTATTACAGGCGCAACATATTGGTGACTGGTACGTACCTGCGCTACAGGCCTCTTTCCTGCTGGCCTTTGTACTGCTTGCACCCTGGGTGGGGCCGCTGGCTGACCGCTACCCGAAACCCCACATGCTGATTTTCGGCAACCTGGTCAAACTGGCCGGTGTATTGCTGTTGCTGGCAGGCATTGAACCACTGGCCGCCTACGCACTGGTCGGGCTGGGTGCCGCGCTCTACAGTCCGGCCAAGTACGGCATCCTTCCGGAAATGGTCGATAGCGACAACCTGGTGCGGGCCAACGCCTGGATTGAAGCATCCACTATCGCTGCCATCGTATTCGGCATGGTTGCCGGCGCCGGCGTTGCAGACCGCTCGGTTATGCTGGCATTGTGGCTGGTCGCCGGCCTGTATGGACTGTCACTGGCTGCCACCCTGTTGATTCCGCCGCTGGCGGCACGCAGTGCCACGCTGGACGCAGCATTGCCGGAATTTATCCGTATGAACAGGCTCCTGTGGTGCAATGTGCGTGCACGGTTCGCCTTGCTTGGCGGCAGCCTGTTCTGGGGCACGGCGGCATTGTTGCGCGTTGCACTGGTGGCATGGGCGTCATTTGTACTGGCCACAGATTCTTCCAGTGATATTGCAGACCTGACATTATTCCTTGCCATCGGTGTCATTCTCGGCTCGGCCACCGCACCACACCTGATTCCATTGTCACATCTGGCGCGCGCCCGCTACGTGGCGTTTATTATGGGATTGCTGATGGTTGCTTTCAGTATGATCGACAGTGTCTGGCCGGCACGCCTTATCCTGCTGGCCATCGGCACCGCCGGCGGGTTGTTTGTTGTCCCAGTGAATGCCACGCTTCAGGATGAAGGCCACCACAGCACCGGCAGTGGCCATGCTGTTGCCATCCAGAATTTTTTCCAGAACCTTGCCATGCTGGCCAGCGTCGGGATCTATGCCCTGTTGCTGGCAAATGGTATTTCTGTCATCACCGTTATCACCGGGCTTGGTGTATTTGTCGTAGCCTCGATACTGCTGTTGCCAGTCCGGCGTCTTGATCATGGCTGAGGCATGATTCAACCCGGCAAAGCGACACTTTATTTGTTCATGGCGGGCGCCATTTCAGCCGGCATTCATCAGTTTGGCACTGACCAGCGCGACATCGATCACCTCCTGATTGAAAATCTCGGGGATCAGCGGGTAGCTGGCCAGCAACCCGGTTGGCCGTTGACAGGCAGCATATTCAAGACGCTCTCGTGTCGAGCGCGTGAGGTTCTGATGCGCCAGCAGGGAACCGGCACACCAGTTATGGTAGTCATCGATCAGACCGCGCGCCACTTCGTCCGGCCAGTCTTCACTGACCAGCAATTCCGGAAAATCTCCAGCTGAAACAGTTCGCCCGGTTTCATCAGCGTCCAGTCGCAATCCGTCCAGACCAATACCACTACCGTCAGCCTGTCGTTCAAACCATTGTGCTGCCGGTAGCGGGCGTGATGCCATGTTCACCAGACTTTCCAGCTGGTCGCGATGAGAGGGGTGTCGACGCCGGCAAGCTGTTGCTTCTTTCGCCTGCAGGGTGGGGGAAACAAAATCGCTATCTGTGGTTGGAAATGCATGCCAGTGTGGATCACGGACGGCTTCCATCTCACCAGCATGGTAACGCGTGCCCAGCAGGGCCAGGGGATTTCGCGTTTCGTGCCGTAACAGCCAGAGTTCGAAACGGTCGCGGATCGGAAACGGGACCGGCGGATGATGTTCAAGCGCGTCGACCAGCTTCGGGGCATTGGCAATTCTCACCGGATCATCGACTGCCCCGCTGCCTGCGCCTGGCACGCCCCAGCGAAACCGGCCTGAGGCAGTCTGCTGGCGGATACGCCAGCTGTGACCGTTGGTGGAATAGGCACAGGCGTCACCCACATCAATGACCTGGATGACTCCAAGGTAAGGACCGAGCCGCCGTACTCCGTAATAGGGACTCATAGAGGGATTCGCCGCGCCTGCATCACAATGACATTGTTTCGCAAGCCGGCGCGTAACGCCAGAAAGAGGGGTTACTTGGCGATGCTCGCCTGGATGATTTTCTTGTTGGCCGCTGCCTGTAGATTGGCAATCTTGGGCTTGTCACCACCGAGGTAATCACCCAGAGAAACGGTGGGGACTTTTTTCTTGTCGACCAGCGGGTACATGGTGCACTTTTCACAGGCGCGCAGCATGGGCTGTGCACCAGCAGGAGCCTTGCCAGCGGGGCGCTTGCGCAGGTTCATGCAGTTTTCCGTACGCATGTAGGCCTGCTGGGGAATGCAGTAAAACATCATATCCTTGCTCACCGAATGACTCCTCCTCACGGATATACAGGTGTCGAAGCGCAAAACTGTACCATTTTTGCGACATTTAAGCAATATTTCCGCTATATCAAAGGGTTATATTGTCTTGCAGCAGCGACTGGCTGTGCGCATGTGGGTAAGGACTTTATTACCTGCCTTCATGTGGATTCAGAGGGTTGTGAGGGCTTATTCTACCGTGACCGATTTTGCCAGGTTTCTCGGCTGATCGACGTCGGTACCCTTGAGAACCGCCACATGGTAGGACAACAGCTGCAGGGGAACGGTGAAGACGATGGGTGCAACACAGTCGTCGGTCGGCGCGACCGGCAGCACGGTGGTGGTTTCGTCCGATGACATACCGGCATTCTCGTCGGCAAATACCAGCATTTCCCCGCCGCGTGCAGCGACTTCCTGCAGGTTGGATTTGAGTTTTTCCAGCAGCTCGTTGTTGGGGGCCACCACGATCACCGGCATGCTGGCATCGACCAGCGCCAGCGGGCCGTGTTTGAGTTCGCCGGCCGGGTAGGCTTCGGCGTGAATGTAGGAGATTTCCTTGAGCTTGAGTGCGCCTTCCATCGCCACCGGGTACTGCGCGCCACGACCAAGGAACAGGGCGTTGTGTTTGTCGCCAAAGCGTTCCGCCAGTGACTGGATCTTGTCGTCCAGGCCGAGGACGTCCTCGATCTCCTTGGGCAGGTGGATCAGCTGCTCCACCAGCTGGTTTTCCATCTCCTCACTGAGCGCGAAGCGCCGGCCAAGAACAATGGTCAACAACATCAGCGCTACCAGCTGGGTGGTGAATGCCTTGGTGGACGCCACACCGATTTCCGGACCCGCGCGGGTCATCAGCACCAGGTCCGACTCGCGGGTCAGCGAGCTTTCCGGCACATTACAGATGGTCAGTGACTGGCCAAAGCCCAGCCGCTTTGCTTCCTTTAACCCCGCCAGCGTGTCGGCGGTTTCACCGGACTGGGAAATGGTGACAATCAGTGAGCTGTTACGTACGACCGGTTTACGGTAGCGGAATTCACTGGCGACTTCGACGCTGCACGGGATACCGGCGAGTGCTTCCATCCAGTGACGTGCAATCAGGCCGGCATGGTAACTGGTACCACAGGCGATGATATGAACGCCCTGCACCTTGTCGAAAACCTCTGCCGCGTCGGCACCGAATGCGGCTTCCAGTACCCGGCCCTGGTAAAGACGACCTTCCAGCGTGTCGGCGATGGCACGCGGCTGCTCAAAAATTTCCTTGAGCATGTAGTGGCGGTATTCACCTCGCTCCACGGCATCGGCTGATAACTCTGACAGGGTTTCCTTGCGCTCGACCGGATTGCCGCTGGCATCATAGATCGTAACGCCCTGGACGGTGATGTCGGCAATATCGCCTTCTTCGAGAAACACAAAGCGCTGTGTCACCGGGAGCAATGCCGCAACGTCCGAAGCGATAAAATACTCGCCAATCCCCACCCCGATCACCAGCGGACTGCCTCGACGTGCCGCAATCATGCGCCCCGGTTCATGAATGCTGACAACACCCAGTGCGTAAGCGCCTTCAAGATCCGCGCAGGTATGTTGCACCGCGGACAGCAGGTCATCGCCCTTGTCGAGGTGGAGATGCACCTGGTGAACAATGACTTCGGTATCGGTATCGGAGGTAAAGGTATAGCCCTGTGATTTCTGGCTGCTGCGCAATGTCTCGAAGTTTTCGATAATGCCGTTGTGCACCACGGCAGCCTGGTTTTCACAGATATGTGGATGTGCATTGCTTTCGCTGGGCTTGCCGTGTGTCGCCCAACGGGTGTGCGCTATCCCTACCCCGCCCGATACGGGCGTTGCGGCAAACGCCTGTGCCAGCTCGGCAACCTTGCCGGTTGTACGCAGACGCTCAAGCGCTCCACTGCGATTCAATACCGCAAGGCCGGCAGAATCGTAACCGCGATACTCCAGGCGACGCAGGCCTTCCAGCAGAATAGGGGCAACTTCACGTTGCGCAACAGCTCCGACAATTCCACACATAATGTTCTACACTATCCCCTTGTGACGAATCAGCTTTCGGCCATGCCAGGTGTCGCTTGATGCGGTGGCCGCTGCTGCTACGCCTTGCCTTTCACCGGCCGCTTCCAGCCGCGGATGGTCTGTTGCTTGCTGCGACTCAGCGTCAGTTCATTTTCCGGCACATCGCGGGTGATTGTTGTGCCGGCACCAATGGTTGCACCGTCACCCACCTTGACCGGTGCCACCAACTGGGTATCAGAACCAATAAATACATCGTTGCCGATTTCGGTCAGATGTTTGTTGGCACCGTCATAGTTACAGGTGATGGTTCCCGCGCCAACATTTACACCGCTGCCCATATGCGTGTCGCCGATGTAACTGAGGTGATTGATCTTGGACCCCTGCGCCACGGTGGACTTCTTGATTTCCACAAAGTTACCAACATGTACCTGCCCGGCCAGCCTGGTCTCAGGTCGTATGCGTGCAAAGGGACCGATCCGGCAACCTGCACCGATAACGCCGTCTTCAATCACGCAGTGGGCAAAAATTTCCACATCATCGCCAATGCTTGCATTCTTTATGACACAACCGGGACCAATGCTGACGCGCTCGCCCAGCGTAACCTCGCCTTCCAGCACAACATTGATATCAATACGACAGTCCTGGCCCGCGCTCACGTCACCACGTATATCCAGACGGGCAGGATCCGCCAGGGTTACGCCGTTATGCATCAGCGACTCAGCCTGCCTGCCTTGCCAGATACGCTCCAGCTGCGCCAGTTGCACGCGATCGTTAACACCGAGGATCTCATCCTCGTTTGTTGCACGCGTGCTTTCCACGGGTACGCCGTCGCCGGCCGCCATGGCGATCACATCGGTCAGGTAATACTCACCCTGCGCATTACTGTTATCGAGGCGTTGCAACCAGCCACGCAACTGACCGGCCGGCGCGGCAAGAAAACCGCTGTTGATTTCCTGAATAGCCAACTGTGATGCACTGGCATCTTTTTGCTCGACGATTCCGACCAGTCTGCCCTGCTCATCGCGTAGCATGCGGCCGTATCCCTGCGGGTTATCGAGTTCAGCCGTCAACACGGCGAGCTGGCCGGCGTTGGCTTTTTCGACCAGCGCCGCCAACGTACCGGGCTGAATCAGGGGTACATCGCCATACAGGACCAGCACCGTGTCATCATCTCTGACCGACGGCATGGCCTGGTCGACGGCATGGCCTGTACCGAGCTGCTGGTCCTGCAAAACCCAGTCAACCCGTTCATGTGCAAGGGCTTCTTTCACCTGCTCACCACCATGGCCATAGACCACCGTAATGCGTGCCGGGTCTAATGTCTGCGCTGTACGGATGACGTGCTGCAACAGCGGCGCGCCGCCAAGCGGATGCAGCACCTTCGGCAAGGCGGAACGCATGCGCGTACCCTGGCCGGCGGCAAGAATGATGATACTGAGGCTCATGATAAAACTGCTGGATCCGTTCGGGCCATGACTGACCCCATGATACGGCATTCAGGGGGATAAACTGAAATGGTTGTTTCAGTGTAAAACCGGGCCTGAAACACCCTTTTTCATTTCTTCTTCCGTAGCATCGCGAACATCCATGACCGTAAGGGAATACGTCAGGGTTTTACCGGCAAACGGGTGATTGCCATCCACGGTCAGTTTACCGTTGTCGATTTTTGAAACAAAAAATGAGCGGGTCTCGCCACGATCATTCTGCATCTGGACTTCTGCCCCGACGTGACGAAATTCCGGGGGCACATTGTCAAGATCGTCCTCGAAAGTCAGGTCGGGGTCGTAGTCACCAAACGCTTTTTCCGGTGGCAGCACGACTTCGATGGTATCACCCACAGACCGACCCTCGAGCGCCGCTTCTACCTCCGGAAACATCTGGTTCACACCGCCATGGGCATAGAACATCGGGATATCGGACTGCTCGAGAATCTCGCCATCTTCACTCACAATGGAGTAGATGACCGAGACCACCTTGTTTTTTCCAACCACAGCGTCCGACATAGCTCGTGAATCAGCCGCCGGACTTCTTGCGAAGCTTCTGGATGGTGCGCAACTGGGCAACGGCCTCTGCCAGTTCAGCCTGCGCTTTCGCGTAGTCGAAATCGCTCTGCTTGTCTTTCATGGCTTGCTCGGCACGCTCCTTGGCCTTAAGCGCCGCGGCCTCATCCAGGTCTTTTGCCCGTGCCGCGGTATCCGCCAGCACTGTAACGACGTGCGGCTGGATTTCCAGCATGCCGCCGGAAACATAAAAGAAAAGTTCTTCCTGGCCCTCGATCTGGACACGCACTTCGCCAGGTTTCAGTCGCGTCAGCAACGGGGTGTGGCGGGGCGTAATACCCACCTCACCCATCTCGGCCGGTGCGAACACCATATTGGCCGTGCCGGAGAAGATTTCCTCCTCGGCGCTGACAATGTCGACATGTAAGGTCATAGCCATATTCTAGCCCTCAAACCGCCTTACAGCGACTTGGCTTTTTCCACCGCTTCTTCGATGGTGCCAACCATGTAGAAGGCCTGTTCCGGCAGATCGTCATAATCGCCGTTAACGATACCCTTGAACGCCGCAATGGTGTCCTTGAGGGAAACGTACTTGCCCGGCGCGCCGGTAAAGGTTTCCGCCACGAAGAACGGCTGGGACAGGAAGCGCTGGATTTTACGCGCGCGGGACACGTCCTGCTTGTCTTCTTCCGACAACTCGTCCATGCCCAGGATGGCGATGATGTCGCGCAGTTCTTTATAACGCTGCAGGGTGCCCTGCACGGCGCGGGCCACGTCGTAGTGTTCGTTACCCACCACCAGCGGATCCAGCTGGCGGGAGGTGGAGTCGAGCGGATCCACCGCCGGGTAGATACCCAGCTCGGCAACCTGGCGCGACAACACCAGCGTGGCATCAAGGTGAGCAAAGGTGGTGGCGGGAGACGGATCGGTCAAGTCATCCGCCGGCACGTACACGGCCTGGAAGGAGGTGATGGAACCGGTCCTGGTCGATGTAATGCGTTCCTGCAACACGCCCATTTCCTCGGCCAGTGTCGGCTGGTAACCCACCGCCGACGGCATACGACCGAGCAGTGCGGACACCTCGGTTCCGGCCAGGGTGTAACGGTAGATGTTGTCGATGAACATCAGTACGTCGCGGCCTTCATCACGGAAGTTTTCCGCAATGGTCAGGCCGGTCAGTGCTACGCGCAGGCGGTTGCCCGGGGGCTCGTTCATCTGGCCGTAGACCAGTGCCACTTTGTCAAGCACGCCGCCTTCCTGCATTTCATAGTAGAAGTCGTTACCTTCACGGGTACGCTCGCCGACACCGGCGAATACCGAGAAGCCCGAGTGCTCGACCGCAATGTTACGAATCAGCTCCATCAGGGTAACCGTCTTGCCCACGCCGGCACCGCCGAACAGGCCGATCTTGCCACCCTTGGCAATCGGCATAATCAGATCGATAACCTTGATGCCGGTTTCGAGAATCTCGACGCTGGCCGCCTGGTCTTCATAGCTCGGCGGGTTACGGTGAATCGGCATCAGCTTGTCGGCTTGCAGCGGCCCGGCCTCGTCGATCGGGTTTCCAAGCACGTCCATGACGCGGCCCAGCGTACCCTGGCCGACCGGGACGGAAATCGGCGCCCCGGTGTTGGTCACTTCAACACCGCGTTTTACACCGTCGGTGGTACCCATGGCGATGGTACGTACCACACCATCACCCAGCTGACCCTGTACTTCCAGCGTCAACCCGGCTGATTCGACCTTGAGTGCGTCGTAGACTTTGGGCACAGCGTCACGCGGAAATTCCACGTCAACCACAGCACCGATAATTTCAACAATGTTTCCGGAACTCATGATGAAGTCCTCTGTAATAAATTAAATTCTGTAAACCCGGGCTAGACGGCCGCGGCGCCAGCCACGATTTCCGACAGTTCCTGGGTAATGGCTGCCTGGCGCGCCTTGTTGTAGACCAGCTGCAGACCGTCGATCAGTTCGCCGGCATTGTCGGAAGCGGCCTTCATGGCAACCATACGCGCGGCCATTTCACAGGCGATGTTTTCCACCACGCCCTGGTAGACCAGCGATTCCACGTAACGCATCAGCAACTGATCCATCACGCTGTGTGCGTCCGGCTCGTAAATGTAGTCCCAGTAATGCTTCAGCTCTTCGTCATTCTCGTCACCGATGACCGGCAGCAACTGCTCCACCTGGGGCGACTGGGTCATGGTGTTGACAAACTGGTTGTTGGCCAGATACAGGCGGTCGATACGACCCTCGTCATACGCATCCAGCATCACTTTCACCGAACCGATAAGTGCTTCGATACCGGGAGAATCACCCAGCTGTGAATTTTCGGAGACCACGTTGCCGCCGAGGCGCTTGAAGAAACCCATCGCCTTGCCGCCGATAACCGCCAGATCAATTTCCAGATTCTGGCCTTTCCACTCCGCCATGGAGCGAACAGCCTGTTTGAACAGGTTGATATTCAGGCCACCGCACAAACCTCGGTCGGATGAAATGACGATCAGGCCCACCCGTTTTGTTTCACGCTCGACCAGGTAGGGATGCCTGTACTCGGGATGGGCACGACCCATGTGCGCAACCACCGTACGCATTTTTTCCGCGTAGGGCCGTGACGCGCGCATGCGCTCCTGTGCCCTGCGCATCTTGCTCGCCGCAACCATTTCCATGGCCTTGGTGATCTTCTGCGTATTCTGGATACTCTTGATCTGGGTGCGTATTTCTTTCGCGCCAGCCATTTATTTCGTCCTGTCAGTCATTGCGAACCCCGTAGCAGCGGTGGTCAATACGCGCCATTGGCGACAAAATCTTCGATGATGGTGCGCAGTTTGGCGGCCACTTCGTCATTGTAGTCCGGGTTGGCGTTGATAGCGTCCATATCGGCGCCGAAGCTGGACTTGAAGTGCGCCAGTAGCGCAGATTCAAACGCCACGACCTTTTTAACGTCCACATCGTCCAGGTAGCCCTCGTTGGCCGCGAACAGCGACAGGGCCATTTCTGCAATCGACAGCGGGGCGTACTGGGCTTGCTTCATCAGTTCGGTCACGCGCTGACCACGCTCCAGCTGCTTGCGGGTCGCCTCGTCGAGATCGGAAGCAAACTGTGCAAAAGCCGCCAGTTCACGATACTGCGCCAGCGCCAGTCGAATGCCGCCGCCGAGCTTCTTGATGATATTGGTCTGTGCCGCGCCACCGACACGCGATACCGACAGGCCGGCGTTGATGGCGGGCCGGATACCGGCGTTGAACAGATCGGATTCCAGGAAGATCTGCCCGTCAGTGATCGAGATCACGTTGGTCGGAACGAAGGCCGACACGTCACCGGCCTGGGTCTCGATGATCGGCAGCGCCGTCAGCGAACCGGTTTTGCCTTTCACTTCACCGTTGGTCATCTTCTCCACGTAGTCGGTGTTGACACGCGCGGCGCGTTCCAGCAGACGGGAGTGCAGGTAGAACACGTCACCCGGGTAGGCTTCGCGACCCGGCGGACGCCGCAGCAACAGGGAAACCTGGCGGTAGGCCCAGGCCTGCTTGGTCAGATCATCGTAGATAATCAGCGCGTCTTCACCGCGATCCCGGAAGTACTCGCCCATGGCGCAACCGGCGTAGGGTGCGATGTACTGCATGGCGGCCGACTCGGCGGCGCCCGCGGATACGATAATGGTGTGATCCATGGCGCCGTGCTCTTCGAGCTTGCGCACCACCGAGGCTACCGAAGAGTTCTTCTGACCGATGGCCACATAGATACACTTAACACCGGTACCCTTCTGGTTGATGATGGCGTCGATAGCAACCGCCGTTTTACCGGTCTGGCGGTCGCCGATGATCAGCTCGCGCTGGCCACGGCCGATCGGCACCATGGCGTCGATAGCCTTGAGGCCGGTCTGAACCGGCTCATCCACCGATTTACGTTCGATAACGCCCGGGGCAATTTTTTCGATCGGCGAGCTGAGAGCGGATTCAATCGGCCCCTTGCCGTCGATGGCGGTGCCCAGCGAATCGACCACACGGCCCAGCAGCGCGGTCCCCACCGGTACCTCCAGGATACGCCCGGTGCACTTGACCTTGTCGCCCTCGGACACCGACTTGTAGTCGCCGAGGATAACGGCGCCGACCGAGTCGCGTTCGAGGTTCAGCGCCATGCCGAACAGGTTATTGCCAAAATCGATCATCTCGCCCTGCATAACATCGGCAAGGCCGTGAATACGGCAGATACCGTCAGTCAGACTGACGATGGTGCCTTCACTGCGTGCTTCGGAGGTGGCTTCAAAACCCTCGATACGCTTTTTGATCAGATCACTAATCTCGGATGGATTCAGTTGCATTACTTACGTCCTCTACTTAGTGAATCAAAGCGTTGGAAAGCTGTCGCAGATGTTCGACAGCCGACCCGTCAATGACAAGGTCGCCTGCGCGGATCACTGCACCACCCACCAGGTCTTCGTTCACGGAACAATTCAGTTGTACGTCGCGGCCAAGGCGTTTCTTCAGCGCACTGGCGATTGCGGCCTTCTGTTCTTCACTGAGCGGTTGCGCCGAAAGCACTTCCGCATGCACCGTACCCTCCGCCTCGTCGCGGATCTGCCGGAACAGCGCATTGATCATTGGCAGCTGGTCGAGACGGTCATTCTCGGCCAGGATCTTCAACAGATTGACCGCCGCTTCGCCGATGTCTTCGCCACAGGCGCGTATCATCAGGTTTGCTGCATCGTCACGGGTCAGTCTCGGGTTATCGAGCAGGCTGCGCATGGTGTTACTGGATGCCACCGCCGCCATCAGTTCGAGCTGCTCCGACCACGGATCCAGTTCACCCTTGCTGCTGGCGAGTTCGAACACGGCACGCGCATAGGGGCGAGCCAGCGCCGCATCACCGTCGATGTTTTCGACGTCCTGGGATATATTATCAGCCATCACCCTTGACCTAGATCCGGGCGACCAGATCTTTGATCAGGTCCTCGTTGGCTGCGGCGTCCAGTTCGCGTTTGAGAATCCGGCTGGCGCCGGCGGTGGCGATTTCCACAACCTTGCCGCGCAGTGCTTCACGCGCACGATTCACTTCCTGGTCGATTTCAGCCTGGGCAGCCGCCTTGAGGCGTTCACCTTCCTCGATGGCTTCCGTCTTTGCTTCCTCGACGATTTCAGCGGCACGCTTTTCGCCACGGCTGATGATCTCGGAGGCCTGCTGCTTGGCTTCATGCAGCAGCTCCGTGGCTTTTTTCTGCGCCAGTTCCTGCTCGTGCTTGCCGCGATCCGCCGCCGCCAGTCCTTCAGCAATCTTTTCCTTGCGCTCGGTCATCGCGGCGATGATCGGGGGCCACACAAACTTCATGCAGAACCACACGAACACGAAGAAGGTGATCGTCTGCCCCCATAAAGTAAGATTAATATTCATAAGTCAGGCCTGCCTTGCGTAAGTGATAAACCCGGATCAGGCTGCGACGGCGAAGATCACATAGAACGCCACACCCACAGCGATCATCGGAACCGCGTCGGTCAGGCCCATCATCAGGAAGAACTGGCCGCGCAGTGTCGGAATCAGTTCAGGCTGACGGGCAGCACCTTCGAGGAAACGACCGCCCAGGATACCGATACCGATGGCGGCGCCCAGTGCACCCAGGCCCATCATGATGGCGCCTGCGATGTAAAGCATTGCGGTTACTTCAGTCATTGTTCTCTCCTAAAAAATTAAAAATTTACGTGAGTTTCAGAAATTCGTCAGGCGACTAGTGACTTTCGCCTGTCTGGTACGCCATATCCATATAAACGATCGTCAGTGTCATGAAGATAAAGGCCTGCAGGGTAATAATCAGAATATGGAAGATCGCCCAGCCCAGTTGCAGGAAACCACCGAACAGGCCAATCATCCAGCCACCGCCATACATCAGCGCGATCAGGATAAAGATCATTTCACCCGCGAACATGTTGCCGTACAAACGCAGTGACAGTGAAAGCGGCTTGGACAACAGCGAGACAAATTCGAGTACAAAGTTGATGGGGATAAAGAACAGCATCAGCACTTTATTATCAGAGTGGAACGGGTGCATGGTCAGCTCGGCAAGAAAACCGCCCGGCCCCTTCATCTTGAGGCTGTAGAAAATCATCAGCATGAATACGGCCAGCGCCATACCAAAGGTGGCATTCGGGTCCGTGGAGGGCACCACCTTCATAAAATGGAGACCACTCAGGCTCGCGACGAAAGGTATCCAGTCGACCGGGATGAGGTCCATCAGGTTCATCAGGAACACCCAGATAAAGATCGTCAGCGCCATCGGCGCGACCATCCTGTTGCGCCCGTTAAACCCGCTGCGCACGCTGCCGTCGACAAAATCGACAATCATTTCCACAAAGTTCTGGCCATTGCCCGGCACCCCGGAAACCGCCTTGACGGCCACCTTGCGGAACAGCCACAGGAACAGGATACCCAGCGACAGCGACCAGAACATGGTGTCCAGGTGGATCGCCATGAAACCCATTGCCTTGGCTTCAGCCGCATTGTGTGCAAGACCCCAGTGGCCGGCGTGCTCGTGACCTTCCGGAAATTTTCCATAGGTCAGGTTGCTGAGGTGGTGCTTGATGTATTCCGCTGAGGTTTGAGGTCCTGCCGCCATGGACTTACTTCTGCCTTAACTGTTGAGTTCCGAAAATGACCAGTACCAGCTGGCCGGCGACAAAACCGGACAAAATGGCAAGGCCCTGCTCTTTCAGTGTCATCATCGTCGCTGCAAACAGCAGCGCGACAATAACAAAACGCTGTACCGCGCACGCATAACCCGCTACCAGGCTGTGATGTGCCGTTGCAGCTTCGCGCCGTTCTTCACGACGGGTGCAACGTCCCAGCAGGATGGCGTTGGTCGCCGCAATTCCGCCGCCATATCCCACGGACAGGGCTGCCTGCGGTTCAAATACGACAAAAAACACGGCTGCGATGCCGGCTACCAGAAATATCTGGTACAGCAACAGTTTGAGGATCCCGCTATCCAACAGCGGTTTGTCTCGATTGCACGCCTGTTCTGGCGTGCATTAACCCGTCCGGCAGCCTTACCAACGCGGCGCGGCGGCGATTATAAAGACGGTCGATAGGTGGGGTCAACAATTTATATATCCGTTGTGGATATCCGTTTAATCCTTATTGGATATGTTCGAGTATGCCGTCCAGCTCATCGAGGCTGCTGTAACTGATCACCAGCTTGCCCTTGCCCTTTGCGCCGGGCAAAACCTGCACCGGTGCGCCAACCTTGTCGGACAAATCCTGTTCCAGCCGCACCAGATCGGGGTCGCGGCGCGCAGAGGCTTTGGCGGCAGGCCTGTCGCCGGCCGCCAGCAGCTTTTTGACCAGCTTTTCGGTGGCGCGCACCGACATGCCTCCGTCCACTACCCGGTGCGCAGCGTCCACCTGCGCGCGCGGCGGCAATGCCAGCAGGGCGCGGGCGTGGCCCATTTCCAGCTCGCCGCGCTCAACCATGGCGGTGGCAACCTCGCCCAGTTCCAGCAGACGCAGCAGGTTCGAGACGGCGGTGCGGGAGCGGCCTACTGCCTCGGCCGCCTGCTGGTGGGTCATTTCAAATTCATCGATCAGCCGTTGCAGCGCCCGCGCCTCTTCCATCGGGTTGAGGTTCTCGCGCTGGATATTCTCGATGAGCGACACGGCGATCGCCGCACGGTCGTCCATCTCGCGCACCACCACCGGGACTTCCTGCAAACCGGCCAGCTGGGCGGCCCGCCAGCGGCGCTCACCGGCGATGATTTCGTATTTCCCCTTGCCGATGGCTCGCACCAGAATGGGCTGTACCACGCCCTGCTGGCGGATGGAATCGGCCAGATCCTCCAGACTGTCGTTGTGCATGTCCACGCGTGGCTGGTACTTGCCGCGCTGCAGCCGCTCGACGCCCAGCGTGCGCAGGGTATCCGCCCCGTCACCCGGGGTGCTGGAGGGCGTCTGTTGTTGTGACGGGGCAGGCGCCGGGCTGACCGCAGGCGCAGTTACGCCGCGCGATGATCCCAACAGGGCATCAAGCCCGCGTCCCAGTCCTCGTTTTTTTGCTGCCATGCGTTTACTTCGGGGCGTTTGCGGAAAAGTGGAACACTAACGGAAAACTGCCGGTGGCACTAGCCCAAAGCCGGTGCCGGCGGTTGCTCGCGTTCCTGCTCGCGGCGCAGCAGTTCGCCGGCCAGCGCCAGGTAGGCGATGGCGCCGCGCGAGGTGCGATCATATTTAATGATAGGCGCCCCGTAGCTGGGTGCCTCGGCCAGGCGCACGTTGCGCGGGATGATGGTGCGGTAGACCTTGTCGCCGAAATGCTCCAGCAACTGTTCCGAGACTTCGTTGGCCAGGTTGTTGCGTGCGTCATACATGGTACGCAGCAATCCCTCGATTTCCAGCCCGGGATTCACCGCTTCACGTATCTGTTCGACGGTTTCGATCAGCGCACTCAGGCCTTCCAGCGCGTAGTATTCACACTGGATCGGGATGAACACGGCATCGGCCGCCGTCAGCGCGTTGAGGGTGAGCATGTTCAGCGAAGGCGGGCAGTCGATGAGGATGTAATCGTATTCGTCACGGACCGGTGCAATACGCTGCTGCAGGCGGGTTTCGCGTGCCTCGACCTGCATCAGCTGAACTTCGGCCGCCGTGAGGTCGCTGTTACCCGGCAACAGGTGATAGCCCGCCGCCTCGGCATGGATAATCAGTTCACTGACCGGTGTATCTTCCAGCAGCAGGTGGTAACTGCTCTGTTCCAGCGCGTGTTTGTCCACACCGCTGCCCATGGTGGCGTTGCCCTGTGGATCGAAATCGACCAGCAATACCTTGCGGTGGGTGGCGGCGAGTGAAGCCGCCAGGTTGACGCAGGTAGTGGTCTTGCCGACGCCGCCTTTCTGGTTGGTAATGGCAATGATGCGAGCCATGGTGTCCTTTTCCGTGTGTTTAGTGGATTCCCGGTTTATTGTCCAGCATCAGCAGGTGTCGTTCGGCATCCAGGCCTGGAACCGGCAAGGGTTCAACCCTTACGCTGCCTGCGTGTTCAAACGCTTCCAGCTCCGCGTCCGGCCGCGCGCCCTTCATAAACAGGAACCGCCCATCGTCGCGCAGCAGATGGTGCGTCATCCGGTACAGTTCCGCGAGACTGGATACAGCGCGGCTGATCACCATATCAAAAGGTTGCGCCGGCTGATACGCCTGCATTCGCGTATGCACCACGGTTAGCCGGTCGAGGTTCAGTTCCGCGCCGACCTGGCGCACGAAGCGCAGCTTTTTGTCGCTGGAATCCAGCAGGGTGATATCCAGATCGGGGCGCGCAATGGCCAGCGGCAGCCCGGGCAGGCCCGCACCGGTACCGACATCCAGCAGTCTCTCGCCGCGCAGCCAGGGCAATACCACCAGGCTATCGAGAATATGCCGCGTTACCATCTCCTGCGGATCGCGCACGGCCGTGAGATTGTAGACCCGGTTCCACTTTGCCAGCAGACCGACCAGTGCCGCCAACTGCTGAACCTGTAGCTTGTCCAGCGCGAACGGTAATACCTCGACACCTTGTGCTATCGCTGACGCGATGGCCGGGTCCACGTCTCGGGCAAGCGTGCTGATGGCTGTCATCAGGCCGATTGACGCGCCAGTCCGGCCTTTTTCAGGTGTACCAGCAACAGGGAAATGGCGGCAGGCGTTACACCGGGAATACGCGCCGCCTGGCCGAGGGTTTGCGGTTTTACCGCCATCAGTTTCTCCCGCACTTCGGATGACAGACCCCGCACCCGCCGGTAATCAAAATTATCCGGCAGGGTTTTATGCTCGTTGCGCTGCTGGCGAGCGATTTCGTCCCGCTGGCGCTCGATATAACCGTGATACTTCGCCTGGATTTCCACCTGTTCGGCCACTGCGCCGGTTTCACCCGGACCCATACCGTCAAGCTGCATCAGCATGGCGTAATCGAGTTGCGGTCGCCGCAACAGGTCTTCGATACGCTGTTCGCTGGTCAGGGTTTCACCTGTGGCAGCCACCAGCTGGTGTGCCTGCACTGTACCAGGACGCACCCATAACTCGCGCAATCGCTGCTGTTCGCGTTCGATAGCTTCACGTTTTCGACTGAACGCCTCCCAGCGCACTTCATCGACCAGCCCCATACGGTAACCGGTTTGCGTCAGGCGCAGGTCCGCATTGTCCTCGCGCAGCAGCAGGCGGTATTCCGCGCGGCTGGTGAACATGCGGTAAGGCTCAAGGGTGCCGCGCGTAATCAGGTCATCGATCAGTACACCGATATAGGCTTCATCCCGGCGTGGACACCAGGCCGTTTCCCCGCGCGCTGAACGGGCCGCATTCAGCCCGGCCACCAGCCCCTGTGCAGCGGCCTCTTCGTAGCCGGTCGTGCCATTGATCTGGCCGGCAAAAAACAGGCCGCCGATAAATCGGGTCTCCAGCGATGCGCGCAAGTCCCGTGGGTCGAAAAAATCATATTCAATCGCGTAGCCCGGCCGGGTAATGTGTGCTTTCTCAAATCCCGGGATGGCATGCACCATGTCCTGCTGTACGTCAAAGGGCAGGCTGGTGGAGATTCCGTTGGGGTAGATTTCGTGCGTATTCAGCCCTTCCGGCTCGATAAAAATCTGGTGCGACATGCGCTCGGCAAATCGCACCACCTTGTCCTCGATGGAGGGGCAATAACGCGGCCCGGTCGCGTCTATCACGCCCGAATACATGGGCGAACGGTCCAGGCCCGCGCGGATAATGTCGTGGGCGCGCTCACTGGTGTGGGTGATATGACAGCTGACCTGGCGTGGATGCTCGCTGCCATCCGACATAAAAGAGAACGCCGGGATCGGGTCATCGCCCGGCTGTTCATTGAGCTGGCTGTAATCGATACTGCGCCCGTCGATGCGCGGCGGGGTACCGGTTTTCAGACGCTCGACACGGAAAGGCAGTTCACGCAGCCGCTGCGCAAGCGCATTGGCGGGCGGATCACCGGCGCGACCGCCCGGGTAATTTGACAGGCCAATGTGGATACGCCCGCCGAGGAAGGTCCCGACGGTCAGCACGACAGCCTCGGCCATGAACTTCAGGCCCATTTGCGTCACGACACCCCTCACACGCTCGCCGTCAACGATCAGGTCATCGACAGCCTGCTGGAACAATGTCAGGTGGGGCTGGTTTTCCAGCCGATGGCGGATGGCCTGTCGATACAGCTGGCGGTCGGCCTGGCAGCGTGTCGCACGCACTGCCGGACCCTTGCTGGCATTGAGGCGGCGGAACTGGATGCCGGCACGGTCAGCCGCCATGCCCATCTCACCCCCCAGTGCGTCAATTTCCTTCACCAGATGGCCCTTGCCGATTCCGCCGATGGCCGGGTTACAACTCATCTGGCCCAGGGTTTCGATATTGTGGGTCAGCAGCAGGGTGCGCGCACCGGTGCGCGCCGCGGCCAGTGCGGCCTCGGTACCGGCGTGGCCGCCACCGACCACAATCACCTGGTAATGTTGTTCGTTCGCCATTGCTGCAAACCGGCTAAAAAAAGACGGTTGATTGTACCCCAGATCCGGGAAAGTCGCCTTTGCAGGCGACGGTTGCAGCTTTTCGCATCCCGTAGCCTGAAATACAGGTCAATCTATAAAAATAGGGCTATCTATATTTATACAGCGTCATGTTTTTGTCTTTAAAGTCAATATATTATCGATTGCTTCCAGGATGCCATGGGTCACCGCAGATTCACTATAGCAACGTGTCACTCGCTCATAGGCAGCAACAGGGAGGCGTTTTTGCAGCTCGGCATCTCCCAGAAACTGCTGAATCCGGTCAGCAAGCACCGCGACATCCTCCACTTCAAAAAACAACGCTTCGGTATTTTCGGCAAACATGGCGCTATGGCCACTGACGGCAGACAAGAGTAACGGGACACCTGCCACTGCGCCCTGTAGTGGCGTCAGACCGAACGCATCCGAACGCGCCGGGACGCAGAGCAGGTCCAGTTCTGTCAAAAAGCGGCTTACCGCATCGGCAGAAATCCAGCTGCCAAGTTCAACCCGATCACTCAGGCCCAGCGCATGGATTTGTTCACGCAAGCGCGGCTCCTCCAGCCCGGCGCCCACCAGCCTGGCGCGAAATGCCACACCCTGCCTGGCCAGCAGACCCAGGGCGTCAACCAGCACATCGAAACCCTTGACCCGGTCGAAGCGCCCCAGTGCGCCAATGACAGGGGGTCGATGCAGCGGTCGGGGTTGCGGACAGCCAGCAGGCGGAATATCGATCTGGTTGGGCACCACATGGACCGGAAGTGAACGACCTGCGGGGTCAGCGCGGATTTCCTCGCTCAAGGCTTCGGTCAGCGCAATCACGGCATCCGCCTTGAGCAACCGTCGGACTTTCATGCTATGCGTGACGGCAATCACCGGGGTGTTTGCCCGCAGCGCCCGCTTTAACAATGCGACGGAGCGGCTGCAGTGCGCAATGGCCACCACCGGTTGACGATGACTCAGGCGTTGTGCCAGCCGCCAGGCGGACGGCACGTCATAGTGACCGTGGTTGCGTACCCGCAGCACCTCGATACCGTCCGGTATCCCGGGCAGGACATCCGGCAGCGAACGGTTGAGCAGCATCACAACCTCGTGCCCCTGTTTTTGCAATATACGGCTGTAGTCGCAGACCACCCGCCAACGCCCACCGGTCGCATCGCCGAGTACACTGTTTATGATGAGCACGCAGGCAGACCCCTGTTAGCAATCTGCGCCCATGCTAAACGATTTATGCCGGGAGGCGAATCAGACCGGTCTGTTCAGGGACTTGTTGCCGCCTTGCTGAAGGCGCCAAGTGCCTTGCGCATTTTCTCCACCACGGTATTACGGTCCGTAATGGCGTGCCGCTTCACCAGGTAGGCAGGATCGTTATACGCGAGCCACACCTGTCCGCTGGCATCCTTCCATGCCAGTGCTTTCATCGGCAAGTCGATCGCTACCCTCTGGTTACTCTGTATGAGCAGGGTACCAACGTTGGGGTTGCCAAATATCAGTACCGCCACAGGACGCAGCGCCTTGCCCACACGGGCAGCACCTGCTGCATGGTCGATACGGGTGAATATCGTCATCCCCTTTGCCTGCGCAGCCTGCTCGAAACGGTCGAGCGTTTGCGTAACCGAGTGAGGACTTTTCATTTTGATCAGTCCGTCACTGGCGCTTGCTGTACCGACCAGACATAACGCCAGCAAAATGGTAAACACGCGTTGTTTCATTCCCTTTCCCCTTGTTGTTTGTACGTGTTATCGGGCACCGCCACACAAGGATTCCACAACCTTGTGCCCCCCGCATTTTCCATCTTTTACTTTGGATGGATCCTTGTGTGAACTGCCAATCTGGTAGATGCCGCATACCGCCTCGTTGGCGCTCTTGCCGCCACACTTGCCTTCGCCTTTCTTCATTTTGTTATCGTTTGCATCAGCGGCTTTATCGGCTTCGGCCATCCTGTAACCACCGGGCAGGTCTGTCAATGCAAACGGGTTACCGGCAGCCTGTGCAGAACCACCGGCAATGACCAGCGAACCCGCCAGCAATGCGTGGACAGCCGTTTGAACGGTCACATGCTTTTTTGAATCTGTTGCCATGAGAACACCTCCCTGGTGAGTTTGTTTCAACGATCAGCGACGATTCTCAGACGCCGCAAAAATGCCATGGCGACATCGGGATCCGTGTTGCGTTCTTTCCAGACCAGCAGGGTCTGGGATGAATCAGGCGTCAGGTCAACCTGCTCCTGGAAACCGGTGTGGTAGGCACGCACCAGCGTCCTGTCACCCTGACCTGTTTCGATCAATACCAGCTGGAAACGATGGTGCTGACGCCCGTCATCGTCCCAGTCGAATGCCCAGCCACTGTCGTCACGCGGGTAGAAGTGCAGTTGCCGGTGTTTTTTGTCGTAACTCGCATCGACCCACTGCGTAACAATCATCAACGGGTTTCTGTCCACTGTTTCAATATCAATCTGCAGATCGCGCAAAGCGCGCAACACGGCCTCCCAGGTTATATCGACCGGCAAATTCACCAGCAAACCCGTGGCCGCAGGGGTAACAGTGACCTGGCGCTGTATGGTTCGTGTGGGGGGCTTATCCGGTGCAGGACGGCTTGTTGACAATCTGGAGGCAGGCGGCGGTGCCGGAGAAGGCTGTGTTGCTGGCACAGAAACCGGCTGAATCGTCAGGGATGCCTGGTATTCACCTTGCAAGCGCCGTCCGAAGGTGAAGGCTGCGCCGGGTTGCGTTTCGAACTTCCGCCACTCCATCCATGAGTACTCACTGTCGGGCGCAATGTCGATCATTTTCTGGCGTTCGACATCGCTGATACTGATACTTGCCGTTCCATCCGGGGCATCACTGGCCAACTCAAAACGAAACCGGTGTATCTCGGCTGTCCCCATGGAGCCAAAATGGGGTCGCTTGCTTTGACCCGTGTTTGTTTCAGCATCGTAACCCCAGGTTACCCAGTCTGTTAGCAGCTGTGGTCTAACGCCCTCTGTCTCCTTAAAACCAACACCGAGGCGCTGCAGGGACCGCTTCAATACTTGCCAGGCGTCCTGGTTGGGAAGGGGTATTTTCCAGATAGCACCGGCCGGGCTTGCCTGTATTTCTGTGGAAACATCGGAGTAAATTCTTTCTGCATCCGGAATGATTACGCCACGCTTCTGTTCCTGCCTCGCAGCATATGCC
>NZ_JBTTIO010000067.1:0-22872 GCF_058323355.1 Thiogranum sp. | reverse complement strand
TCTTGAAGCATCAAACCATGCGCATGCCTTGCAACATGTATCACAGAATCGCGACCTGGATCTGGTGTTACTCGACCTGAATATGCCGGACAAGGATGGTTTCGCCGTTTTAACGGCCATTAGTGAGGAGTTTCCGGCCATACCGAGACCGAACAACGTGTTTATGTAAACGGTGAAATGCTACACGTTTCTACTGGACTGGGGGCTATTGGTGATTATCACCCCGAGAGCCCGGAGTTTCATATCGGTGGGCGTCAACGCTACGTTGATACGTTTTCAGGAATGATCGATGAAGTCAGAATCTGGTCGCGTGCTCTAACTCAAGCAGAAATCCGCAACGAATTAAATCAATTAGCGGATGATGCCGATGTCAGCTTTGTCGCGGGTTGGGATTTTGCCGAGCGAGACGGTGATGTTATAACTGATATTGGAGCCAATGGATTTGATCTTTCACTAGGCGGGCAAGGGGCGGAAGCCGCACCCTCGCGTGAATGGGAAACTCGCCTGCAACAGGGCATCGCGATGTACTTTGATGGCATCGATGATCACCTTGTGATCAACGCGCTTGATACACTGGCGGCGCTGGACATGAACACGACGCTAACCCTGGAGGCCTGGGTGTACCCGGTCGGGGCGGGTAGTGGTGCAGGCGGTGGAACCGTCCTGAACAAAGAAGGCGAATATTACCTCGGGCGTTCCGCCGCTGGTTTTCTTAACTTTGCCCTGGCCAATAGTACACCGGGCTGGTCGACAGTCACCTCCAGTGTGAGTGTGCCTTTGCATCGCTGGAGTCATGTTGCCCTGGTCTATGATAGCGGTGCTGGTCAGGTCGAGCTTTATCTTAATGGTGTGTTAGCTGAGACCCTCCCGGCTTCAGGTGCGATTGGTGACTTCCATGCAAATGAAAACGAACTGCGTATCGGTGGTCGTCAGCGAGATGATCTCGGTGGGGCAGGGCAACGTTTCCATGGCGGCATTGATGAAGTGCGCGTCTGGAACATCGCCCGCACGGCTAGTGAAATCAACGCGAGCTATAAGGCCGAACTCAGCGCTGCGACTGCAGGCCTGGTGGGGTACTGGCGTTTTGATGAACTCGAACTGGACGTCGTGTTTGATAAGACCAGTGCCCAGCGAAATGCCTTGCTCGGCTCAAGACGCGAATGGGAAAAACCAAAGCGCATCGATGCCAATGCCCTGGTGAACTATCCGACCACGCTGATCGACTACTGTTCCAGTACACCGTTCCCGGATGGCGACGGTGATGGTGTCTGTGATGCAACCGATAACTGCCCAACCATCGCGAACGTTGATCAGGCCGATACGAATGCGGATGGCACGGGTGATGCCTGTACAGTTGTGATTGCCGAAGGTGGCGGTGGTGACGGTGGCGGTGGCGGCGGTAATGGTAATGGTGATGGTGGAGGCGGTGGTGGTGGAGGTTGTAGCTATAACTCCAACGCAAAACTCGATCCGTTGTTCCCACTGTTGATACTGTTTAGCCTCCTGTATCTGCGTAAAAAGGCGGTTGCCTGGCCTCCCTGCCAGTCGGAATGACAGCATGATCGCATCCTTGCGAAGTCGTTCCGAGTTTCAGCCTGGTAAACTGTGGCCGCTCTGCCACATCCGGCGGTCTACGCTTCGCGCCCTGCTTGCGGGCCCTTTACTCCCAACGGAGACTGCACTACCTGACCCTGGATAATGTGCTGACTTTGTTGTCGGCCCGTAACGATTCCGGCGGATCCCCCCCTGTACCGGCTAATTCGATGCGTCAGCTTAACCCCCTGATTCGGGGTTGGGCTAATTACCGGCGTATGGATGACGGATCGAATATCGCGTCAAACTTGGTTATGCTGCACCCTGATTGACATATGCAGGTCCATAGCCAGCGGTTGGAAGTAGTAAAACCGGCCCCTGCCCTGGTACAGCCGATGGCGGGTTTTTTGTGCCTGCGCAAGACAGATGAAGGAGCAGAGAGGTATGCCTGACAACAAAGACCGATCGCCGGGACTGGAAACCCTGGCGGTACGCGCGGGACAGCATCGCACGCCGGAAGGGGAGCACTCAGAGCCGATCTTTCCGACATCGAGTTATGTGTTCGAATCGGCTGCGGCCGCAGCCGCGCGGTTTTCCGGTGAGGAACCCGGTAACATCTATTCCCGCTTTACCAACCCGACCGTGCGTACCTTCGAGGAGCGGCTGGCGGCGATGGAAGGCGGCGAGCGTTGTGTGGCGACCGCTTCCGGCATGTCGGCAATCTACGCCACCTGTGCGGGCCTGTTGAAAGCCGGCGACCATGTCGTGTCGTCGCGCAGTATTTTCGGCAGTACTACCTTGTTATTCACCAACTTCCTGCACAAGTTCGGTATCGAAACCACTTTTGTTTCCCAGGAAGACATGGATGAGTGGGCGCAGGCCATTCGTCCGGAAACGCGCCTGCTGTTCCTGGAAACACCCTCCAATCCGCTCACGGCCATTGCCGATATTCGCGCGCTGGCGGATCTTGCCCACGCGCACGATTGCCTGCTGGTCGTGGACAACTGTTTCTGTACGCCGGTACTGCAACGTCCGCTCGAGCTTGGCGCGGATATCGTGATCCATTCCGCGACCAAGTATCTCGACGGGCAGGGTCGTTGTGTCGGTGGTGCGGTGGTGGGTTCGCAGGATGTGGTGGGTGAGGGGGTGTACGGTTTCCTGCGTACCTGCGGGCCGAGCATGAGTCCGTTCAATGCCTGGGTGTTCCTGAAAGGGCTGGAGACCCTGTCGCTGCGTATGCAGGCGCATTGCGCCTCGGCGCAGGCACTGGCGGAGTGGTTGCAGGAGCAGCCCGCCGTTGAACAGGTGTTCTATCCCGGGCTGGCATCGCACCCGCAACACGCCCTGGCCGGTGCGCAGCAGTCGGGCTATGGCGGTATTGTGTCGTTCGAGGTGAAGGGCGGTCAGGCGGCCGCGTGGAAAGTGATCGACAGTACGCAGATCTGCTCCATTACCGCCAACCTCGGCGATGCCAAGACCACGATCACGCATCCTGCGACCACCACGCACGGTCGCCTGACTGCGGAACAACGCACCGAATCGGGTATTTCCGACGGACTGGTGCGAGTCGCTGTCGGGCTGGAAACGCTGGATGACCTGATCGACGATCTACAACGCGGCCTTTGAACAGGGAGAACCCGGATAATGGAAAAACAGATCCTTTCGTATCTTCTGCCGCTGTTGCTGGCAACGTTCTGGCATGCGACGGCACACTCGGCCGAAGCACCGCTCAGTGACCGGGTCAGCTTTCGTGTGGAGGCTGGTCGTGAAGTGCAGAATGACCGGGTTTCCGCCATTTTGCAGGCGCATGCAGAAGGGCGTGATGCGATTGAGGACGTATTGATTGCAGCAGCCGTGTCAGCGTACAGGTCAGCGGATCAATCCGGCTGCTGAGAAAGTGATCCGGTTGCCCGGGTCCCACCCCGGCCGTGTTCAGTGATCCCCGCACAGGCTGATTTTCCCGACACCCCAGCGCAGGAAGTCATCAAACGCCAACCGGCGTTTGTCTGACAGGTCCAGGCCATCAGGCACACGGGCAATATTTACTGTACAGGTGCTGGATACCGCGCGGTCTATCTTGTCGCCATTGTAGTGAGGCATGATGACAAACTGTCTGACGGTCTCGTGTTCATATTCAAACGGACTGGAAATCTGTACGAGATAATAGACTTCGCGCGAGGGGCCGGGGATTACCGCAATACCTTCAGCAGTAACAGGGTTCTGTCCCGTGTACTCGTACGGCTCGTAGATTTCGAGGACATGTTGTTGTGTCATGGGCTTGTCCTTCGATGTGATGTTTCGAGCATGCCCAATGTGGTCGGGGCTGTCAAAGTTGAGGCTGGATCAAACATCAGGTTGTACAGCATGAATATTCTTCAAGCTATTGTTTTATGAAATATAATCATAGAACTGTGTTGCTGGAGGTCGCGCAGGAGGCGCTCTCGGCGGTGCACGGAAATCGGTTGGTCAGGGACGCAGTGACGCAGGCGCCGGACTGGCCCGCCGTGGATGTTCTGGCCATTGGCAAGGCCGCGCCCGCCATGCTGGAAGGTGCGCGGGAGGGGTTGGGTGATCGCCTGCGCCGGGCCTTGCTGATCAGTCGTGCGGATTGCCTCACACCGTCAGGCTGTGGGAATGCCCGGATCGAGACGCTGTCCGCGGGACACCCCATACCGACAAAAGACAGTCTTGTGGCCGGTGAACGGATGCTGACGTGGTTGCGGGCCTCCACGGACCCGCTGCTGGTTTTGCTGTCCGGCGGCGCTTCGAGCCTGGTCGAGGTGCCGGTTGCCGGCGTAACGCTTGAGACGCTGCAGCAAGTGAATCGCTGGCTGCTGGGCAGCGGTCTGGATATCCGCCGGATGAATGTCATTCGCAAGCGCTTGTCACGCATCAAGGGCGGCCAGTTGCTGGAACATCTCGGTGACCGGCCGGTTCAGGTGTGGATGATTTCCGATGTGCAGGGTGATGATCCGGCGGTAACAGGGTCTGGTCTGTTGTACCCGGACGACACAGATGCGCTGACCCTTCCCGGTTTGCCAGAGGACGTGCAGGCCATTCTGGCCGCTACACCGGGGCCCGTCAGGCCATCGCCAGCCAGCCTGCCTGAACACCGTCTGCTTGCCAGTTTGCAGAGCGCCTGCCAGGCACTGGTGGAGGCGGCCGGTAAACGGGAATTGACCGTGCAGGTTCACGATATCGAACTCGCCGGGGATGCCGCCGAAACCGGCCGGCAACTGGCCGGCACTCTGGCCCATGCGTCGACGGGCCTGCACCTGTGGGGCGGGGAGACCACAGTGCGGCTTCCTGCACAGCCGGGGCGTGGCGGGCGTAACCAGCAGCTGGCACTGGCAGCGGCCACGGTGCTGGCGGGGCGGCCGGACTGTTATTTGCTGGCGCTTGGCACCGATGGCAGTGATGGCCCCACCGGGGATGCCGGTGCGCTGGTCGATGGCGGGACAATAGCGCGCGGTGAACTGGCCGGTCTGGATGCGGAAGCAACACTGCGCGCGGCGGATGCCGGGACGTTTCTTGAGGCCAGTGGCGATCTGGTGTCGACCGGGCCGACCGGCACCAACGTGCGTGATATCGTGCTGGCGTGGAAGACCGCATGAACTCCGATCTGTTCGAGCGGGCGCGGCGTTGCCTGGATTGTTGCGACCCGGATGAAAAAGTGGCGCTGACCATGCAGACGTTTGTTGAACTGATGGCCGGTGAACTGGTGCCTGAATCTGACCAGGCAGTACGGCCATTTGCCAATGCCGGCCGTCCGGCCAGCCCGAAACTGGTGCCAGCGCGGGCGTTGCCACGCCGCAGCCCGGGAAGTCCCGAGGGGCGGGTGGCCCTGCTGCACGCCATTGCGCATATCGAATTCAATGCCATCAACCTGGCGTGGGATGCGGTATACCGTTTCCGCGGCCTGCCGGCCCGCTATTACCATGACTGGGCACGCGTTGCTGCCGAGGAGGCCTACCATTACCGCTTGCTGGCGGCGCGGCTGGCTGAACTGGGCTCGGCCTACGGGGCGCTGGATGCGCACGACGGCTTGTGGGCCGCCGCTGCGCGTACTGCACATGACCCGCTGGTGCGCATGGCGCTGGTGCCGCGTGTACTGGAGGCGAGGGGGCTGGATGTAACTCCCGGTATGATTGAGCGGTTAAACAAGGTTGGCGATAATGCTACCGTGGCATTGCTGGATATTATCCTGCGAGATGAAATCGGTCATGTGGAGATCGGTACACGCTGGTTTCGTTACCTGTGTGCGCAACGTCAGCTCGATCCCGAGCAGACTTTTGCGGAATTACTGGAAACATACATGCAGGGACAGGTACGACCACCGTTTCATTATGAAGCACGTCGTCGCGCCGGTTTCAGTGAACGTGAAATGCGTCACCTCGAGGTGATGGCGAAAAAGGATGGGTAAGTAAAACTGATGAAAGTTGCAGGTTTGAAGGGTTTTATTCGTGGCGCAGCCGGTTGTGCCCTGTTGGTTACGGGCATCCTGTCAGTGGTCGCGCCGGCGGTTGCGGGGACGCGCGCCACGGTTCTCTGGTACCTGGAACAGGAAGCCGGCAACGCTCCCTGGGAGGTGCGCTACATTATTACTGATCGCTACCTGCGTTCCGACCAGGGCGACGACAGTGTCGACTATGTGCTGATGGATCGTCGTGCGAAACAGATCTATAACGTGGTCGAGGATACCCGGACGATTCTCGACATCGATGGCCAGGGTGAAATTGGCGAGCAGCCGGAAGAACTGGACATCGAAGTACGACGCAGTCACGACAGCAAGGCGCCGAAGCTGGAAGGCCGGAATTCTACAACGCTGGAACTGCACGCCGGTGGAGAACTCTGCTATTCCAGCGTGGTGGTGGAAGGATTGATGGAAGACACGCGCCAGGCTTTCGAGACATTTTCCGATGTTCTGGCGGTTCAGCAGCAACGTTCAAAAGGGAATACGCCGGCAGAGTACGTCACCCCCTGTTTTCTGGCGCGCTACCTGTACATGGCCGACTTTGATGTCGCACAGGGATTGCCGGTGGTGACCTGGGGGCCGGATGGTTCGCGTCGCCAGTTGATACGTTACGAGCGCGATGTGTCGGTTGATGACGGCCTGTTCGAGTTGCCCGCGGACTACGAACACTACAAACCTCTTGCGCCCTGAGCGTGCTACAGGGGCAGTTGTTCCAGTTCCATCTGTCCATTTTCGCTGACACGCAGCACACTGCCCTGCTCGTGCCAGTCACCGAGTACCACGCGTGTGAAGGGTTGGCGGTTTTCTTCCCGGTGGTGAATGCAGGGACGGTGGGTGTGGCCGTGGATCAGTAACCCGGCCCGGTATTGCGCCATGTACCCGGCCACCGTTTCCGCGTTGACGTCCATAATGTCGCGGCTTTTCCCCAGTATTGACTGACGGCTTTCCGAGCGCATCTGTTGCGCGAGTTTGCGGCGCTCTTGCAGGGGTCTCGCCAGTACCGTCTGCTGCCAGGCCGGGTCACGCACCCTGCGACGGATTTCCTGGTAGTCGTGATCGTCGCTACACAGCAGATCGCCGTGCATGAGCAGCGTACGACAACCGTACAGGTCAATGACCGCGGGGTCAGTCAACAGTCGGGCGCCGCTGGTTCGCAGGAACTGTTCCCCGATCAGGAAGTCCCGGTTGCCGTGCATCAGTCTGACCGGCGTGCCGGCGTCTACACAGTGGCCCAGTGCTTCACGGATAGTGTGGCAAAGCGGTGCCGTATCGTCGTCACCGATCCAGACTTCAAAGAGATCGCCGAGTATGTAGAGGGATTCAGCCTGGCCCGCCTGCGCATTCAGCCAGTCGAGGAAGGCGTCGATGATCGCCGGGCGCGAAGGGTCAAGATGAAGATCCGAGATAAAAAGGGTGGCCAAGGCGGGGAGGCCTCCCCCTTGCAGGGGAGGCGCCTGTCATCAGTCTTCGACAGTGACTTTCTCAATCACAACATCTTCGACAGGTACGTCCTGGTGCCCGCCGCTGTTGCCGGTGGCGACTTTTTCAATATCCTGCACAACATCGAGCCCGTCGCAGACCTTGCCGAACACGCAGTAGCCCCAGCCCTGCGCATTGGGGGCAGTAAAGTTGAGGAAACCATTGTCCTTGGCATTGATGAAGAACTGGGCAGTGGCCGAGTCGGGGTCCGGGGTGCGCGCCATGGCAATGGTGCCCAGATCGTTCGTCAGTCCGTTGTCGGCTTCATTCCTGACCGGGTCGCGGGTAGGTTTCTGCGTCATGCCGGGTTCAAAACCACCACCCTGGATCATAAAGCCGGGAATGACACGGTGAAAAATGGTGCCGTCATAAAAACCGGCTTTAGCGTATTCGACAAAATTGGCGACCGTCAACGGGGCTTTTTCTTCATCGAGTTCGAGCACGATGGCGCCCTTGCTGGTCTGCATCTGGACTTTCATGGTTGTCTCCTGGTTAAACGGCTTGTGTGCTGCCGTTTGTCGCGGCAGGCACAGGTGATCTATTGTACTTGCAGGTTGGTCGGTGTTTTGGGGGCTTCCTGCGTCGAGGCGGCCTGTTCCACAGTGACCTTCTCGATAATAATGTCTTCGACCGGCACGTCACCGTACATACCGCGCTTGCCCCTTGGCGTGTTCTCGATAGCCTTCACGACATCCATGCCCTTGACGACCTTGCCGAATACACAGTAGCCACCCTGTGACGGGTAATCCAGCGCTGCATTATCATTCGTGTTGATAAAAAACTGTGCAGTAGCAGAATCCGGGTTGCGGGTACGCGCCATGGCAATGGTACCGACGGTGTTGCGCAGCCCGTTGCGTGATTCATTCCTGATCGGTGCGCGGGTGTGCTTTTTTGCCATGCCGGGTTCGAAGCCACCGCCCTGTATCATAAAGCCCGGGATCACACGGTGAAAGATCGTGCCGTCATAAAAGCCGGCATTGGCGTATTCCACGAAGTTGTTGACAGTAACGGGGGCCTTGCCCGGGTCCAGTTCGAGGACAATCTCGCCCTTGCTGGTTTGCATGCGAACAGTGACTGTGTCAGCGGCCTGGGCGGTTACTGAAAGTAGTACCCCGAGGCACAGGGTTAAAAAACGTGTCATGGCAGAGACTCCTTTTTGGTGCGCGTATCATAGCGGTTTCCGCGCGCCTGACCAATTTTTGTTACCATGCCCGCCGGTCACGCCCGGGTGTCGGGCGGTCCGCGACACCCTGCGGAACCTCGAAATTACGCGCCAGCGCCAACGGAGCCATAGCGAATGCTGAAACTGTTCAATACCCGGACACGCCGGAAAGAGGAATTTGTACCGATCGAGCCGGGCAAGGTGCGTATGTACGTGTGCGGTATGACCGTCTACGACCTTTGCCACCTCGGCCATGCGCGTGTGCTGGTGGTGTTCGATGTGATTGTGCGTCACTTGCGAAGTCTGGGTTATGAAGTGACCTATGTGCGCAACATTACCGATATCGATGACAAGATCATCCGGCGCGCACAGGAAAACGGGGAAACCATTCAGGAACTGACGGAGCGCTTTATTGCCGCCATGCACCAGGATGCCGATGCGCTGGGTGTGTTGCGGCCGGATTTTGAGCCGCGCGCTACCGAGTCGATGGATGACATTATTGCCATGATCGGGACGCTGCTGGAGAAGGGCTACGCCTACCAGGGTGAGAATGGCGATATTTATTATGCTGTCAGCCGGTTCGAGGATTACGGGCAGTTGTCCGGCAAGAAGCTGGAGGACCTGCGTGCCGGTGCGCGTGTCGATGTGGACGAAGACAAGCGCGACTCACTGGATTTCGTGTTGTGGAAGGCCGCCAAACCCGGCGAGCCGAGTTGGCCGTCACCCTGGGGCGAGGGTCGGCCCGGCTGGCATATTGAATGTTCCGCCATGTCTACCGAGTGCCTGGGTGCGCATTTTGATATTCACGGTGGCGGTATGGACCTGCAGTTTCCGCACCACGAGAACGAGATTGCGCAGTCCGAGGCGGCGACCGGCGAACACTTTGTGAATTACTGGATACACAACGGGTTTGTGCAGGTTGATGAAGAGAAAATGTCCAAGTCACTGGGCAACTTCTTCACCGTGCGGGAGATTTTGTCGGTCTATCAGCCGGAAGAGATTCGCTATTTTATTCTTGCCAGCCACTACCGCAGCCCGCTGAATTACAGCGATGATAACCTCGACAAGGCGCGTGGTGCCTTGCAGCGCCTGTATACGGCGCTGCGTGATACGGACACTGATCCGCAAGCTGAGCCGATCGCTGAATATATCGAGCGCTTCGATGCCGCCATGAACGATGATTTCAACACCCCCGAGGCACTGGCCGTGTTATTTGACCTGGCGCGTGCGATCAATCGCAGTCGTGACAGTGGTGACGGGCAGCTTGATTCGCTGGTGGCCACAATGCGGTTACTGGCGGGACGGCTTGGTTTGTTGCAGGCAGATCCCGAGGTCTATCTGCGCGGTGACACGGCGCAGGGTGGGGCGCCTGACGATGCTTTAATCGATGATCTTGTCGCGCAACGTCAGGCCGCCCGCGAACGGCGCGACTGGGCCGAGGCCGACCGGCTGCGTGATCAGCTTACGGCGATGGGGATCGAGCTGGAAGATTCGACCGAAGGAACCCGCTGGCGCCGCGCCTAGAGGGCTGCTGTAGTCCGTCATCGGCGCAGGCCGGAATCCATGAAATTCAGCACCCTGGATCCCGGCCTGCGCCGGGATGACAAATTAATCAGGCATGCCTTAATTATGCAGGGTTTCTGCGGCGTATACGGTGTTTTGTATCAATGTCGCGACCGTCATCGGACCCACGCCACCGGGCACCGGAGTGATCCAGGCGGCGCGTTCCTTCGCAGCATCAAAACCTACATCACCGATCAGGCCGCTCTCCGTGCGGTGAATGCCAACATCGATCACCGTGGCTCCCGGTCGCACCCATTCGCCGGGCACCAGGCCGGGTTTGCCGGCAGCCACCACCAGGATTTCCGCCGCGCGCACGTGAGCTTCCAGGTCCCGGGTAAAGCGATGGCAGCAGATCACGGTGGCGCCTGCCAGCAGCAGCTCCAGCATCATGGGCCGGCCCACGTGATTGGATGCGCCGACCACCACCGCTTCGCGCCCGTAGTACGTCTCGCCGGTGCTGTCGAGCAGGGTGATAATGCCGCGCGGTGTGCAGGGGCGTAATTGCGGCATACGTACGGCCAGGCGGCCGATATTGTAGGGGTGGAAGCCGTCCACATCCTTGTCCGGGTGGATGCGTTCCAGCACCGTCTGGGTGTTGATCTGTTCCGGCAGGGGTAGCTGAACCAGGATACCGTCGATGGCAGGGTCTTCATTGAGACTATCGATCAGTTCCAGCAGAGCCTGTTCGCTGGTGTCATCCGGCAGGTCCCAGGAACTCGACAGCACACCCACTTCCTCACAGGCTGCACGCTTGTTCCTGACGTAGATTTCAGAAGCGGGATCGGCGCCGACCAGGATCACGGCCAGACCGGGTCGGCGTTTGCCGGCGGCCAGTCGTGCATCAATCTGTTGTTTTGCCTGCTGGCGGGTGTCGGCGGCGATGGCTTTACCGTCAATGATGCGGGCGCTCATGAAAATTCCGGTTCCTGACTACGCTACGGGAAGGCCGGCGATTCTCGCACGCGAACTGCAAGCGGACAAGCGAAGGGGATATTTTCTGGTATACTTTCGCGCTTCGGCCGTTGACGATGGAAGGGTGGAAACGTATTATCGCCCGCCCATCCGGTGCTGCCGGGATGCGGGGCATAGCGCAGTCTGGTAGCGCGCCTGCTTTGGGAGCAGGATGTCGGGAGTTCGAATCTCTCTGCCCCGACCAAATTACAAGCCAGGGCATTGATTGACAGACTGCCGGATGGCAAATACGATGCTCTGATGAGGCATCCAACCAAAGACAAGGGAGATGTTGGTGTTGGATTCGTGATCGCTGACTTGATGCGGCACGGAATTCAGGTGGCGTTGCCCATCAGCGAACATTTGCCGTTCGATTGCATCGGGATATCCGAGGCCGGCGATCTGTGCAGGCTGTCGGTAAAGTATCGAAAGGCGAGGCAGGGCAAACTGGAAATACGGCTTCGTAGCAGTTGGGCTGACAGGCACGGCACGCACCTCAGGGATCATTGTAAAAATGATTATGATGCCACAGCAGTCTACTGCCCCGATAAGCAGGCCTGTTATTACGTACGTAATGAAGAGGTTGATGGAAAAACGATTGTTTTAAGGGTTGAACCGGCTAAAAACAATCAGGTCAGTGGTGTTAAGTGCGCCGATGATTTTGCAGGCCCGGCCAGGTTATTCGAGCCCCGGTAGCTCAGTCGGATAGAGCAATAGCCTTCTAAGCTATGGGTCGGGGGTTCGAATCCCTCCCGGGGTGCCAAACAGGTTTTGTGATTAAGTCAATGGCGGGCGTAGCTCAGTTGGTAGAGCACAGGATTGTGACTCCTGTGGTCGCCGGTTCGATCCCGGTCGCTCGCCCCATTACAGGTTGTCCCGGGCCGTTAGCTCAGTTGGTAGAGCAGGAGACTCTTAATCTCTTGGTCGAAGGTTCGAGTCCTTCACGGCCCACCATTTTTGAACCCGCGCCTGCGCGGGTTTTTTATTTTCCTGATACCTTTTGGGGTTATACTCGAATTTCCAAACCCGTATAATCACCTGTTGATGTCGCAGCCTTGCAGAATCAGTAACTTGGCGCGCATTGCGAGAGTGGCGGAATTGGTAGACGCGCTGGATTTAGGTTCCAGTGGGGCAACCCGTGAGAGTTCGAGTCTCTCCTTTCGCACCAGAATTACAACGGTTTTCTGTCCCGTTACAGCTGTTACGCTTCACGTTGTAACGGGAACGAACAATTTCACAATCGATTTCAAGTTTGAGGGTATGACATGCAAGTTTCCGTTGAAACAACCAGTGGACTGGGCCGCCGCATGACGGTGCAGATCCCGGCGGAGCAGATGGACGAACAGGTGAACAGCAAGCTCCAGCAGCTTTCGCGCTCAGTGCGTCTTGACGGTTTTCGTCCTGGCAAGGTGCCGCTTGGCGTCGTGAAAAAGCGTTATGAATCACAGGTGCGGGAGGAAACTGCCGCCGAGTTGATCGCGGCCACCTACGAACAGGCCCTGCAGCAGGAAAATCTCAAGCCTGCCGGCGAGCCCAGTATCGAACAAACGCGGAATCGTTCCGGTGAAGAGCTGGAATATGTCGCAGTTTTTGATGTATTCCCGGAGATCGAGGTGCCCGACCTGAGCGATCTGAAGATCGAACGGCCGGTCGCCGAGGTGTCGGATACAGAAGTCGATGCAATGCTCGAAAAGTTACGCAGCCAGCGGGTGACATGGACAAAGGTCGATCGTGCCGCGGCAAACGGCGACCGGGTCGAAATTGACTTTGAAGGGACTGTTGATGGTCAGCCATTCAGCGGGAATGCCGCAAAGAATGTCCCGCTGGAACTGGGTAGTGGATCGATGATTCCCGGTTTTGAAGAGCAGCTGGTCGGCCTCAGCGCCGGTGACAGCAAGACCATTGAAGTGACTTTCCCGGAAGATTACGGTTCAGCCGAGGTGGCAGGCAAGACGGCCAGATTCGATATTACCGTTCACAGCGTCTCCGAGCAGTCACTGCCGGAACTCGATGATGAGTTTGCCCGTGCCTTTGGTGTGGGAGACGGCGGTCTCGATGCATTGCGCGAGGAAGTTCGCAAGAACATGCGTCGCGAACTGGATGCCGCCATCAGGAAAAGTATCAAGTCACAGGTCTTTGATGCGCTGCTGGAAAAGGCCAGTCTGGATGTTCCTGCATCATTGCTGGACAGTGAGATTGACGCGCTCATCAAGAAAGACAGTGAGGGTGCCGATGCAGGGAGCGATGACCGTGGTCGCTACGAGGAAGAGGCAAAGCGTCGTGTCGCGCTTGGCCTGTTGATCTCGGAGATTATTCAGCGTAACCAGCTGGCTGTCGACCCTGATCGGGTGCGTCAAACCGTCGAGGAACTGGCGCAGTCCTACGAGAATCCCGAGGAAGTCGTACAGTGGTACTACAGCAACCAGGAAATGCTGTCGGGTGTGCAGACGCTCATCATGGAAGAAACTGTGGCAGAGTGGGTAGTGGATCAGGCCCGGGTTGAGGACAAGACCACTACATTTGAGGAACTCATGCAGTCCGCAAGCGGCGCTGCGTAAATTAAGGAAGCAACTGAATGTCAGATAGCATGATCGAAGGTGGCGGAGATATCCAGGCACTGAATCTCGTTCCCATGGTGATCGAGCAGACGGCGCGCGGTGAACGCGCCTACGATATCTACTCGCGCCTGCTCAAGGAACGGGTTGTTTTCGTGGTCGGCCCGGTTGAGGATTACATGGCGAACGTCATCGTGGCGCAGTTGCTGTTCCTCGAATCCGAGAATCCCGACAAGGATATTCACCTCTACATCAATTCCCCTGGCGGTTCTGTGACAGCCGGCCTGGCAATCTATGACACCATGCAGTTCATCAAGGCAGACGTCAGCACCATGTGCATCGGCCAGGCGGCCAGCATGGGTGCGGTACTTCTCGCTGGCGGGGCCACGGGCAAACGTTACTGCCTGCCGCATTCGCGCATGATGATTCACCAGCCGCTGGGCGGTTTCCAGGGGCAGGCATCGGATATCGATATCCATGCAAGGGAGATCCTGCTGGTGCGCGAGCGCCTGAATACGATTCTGTCCCGTCACACGGGGCAGCCGCTGGATAAAATCCAGAATGATACCGACCGGGATAATTTCCTCGGTGCCGAGCAGGCGAAGGATTACGGCCTGATCGACGAGATTCTGGTGTCGCGCAAGGCAATGACGGCCGGGGAAGAGGAAAAGACCTCCTGATCCGGGACAAAAACCGTAGATTACCGCCGGGAACACTTGTCAGCGGTACGGTGACGTAGTTGAATAGGAACTCACTGATTTTACGGTAGTCAGGGTATTCAGGCGGTCAGAAATCTGCCGCTGATAGCTGATATGAAGGTAAGGGAACCGCGAGTCGGGACATCGATATGAATAACGATCGAAACAGTAAGGGTGAAGACGGAAAGCTGCTGTACTGTTCTTTCTGCGGAAAGAGTCAGCACGAGGTACGCAAGCTGATTGCGGGGCCATCCGTTTTTATCTGTGATGAGTGTGTCGAACTTTGTAATGACATCATTCGTGAGGAGATGCAGGAGAAGACGACTGGCGGCAGTAACAAGCTTCCGACACCACATGAAATCAACGACGTGCTTGATGAGTATGTCATCGGCCAGAAGAACGCCAAGAAGGTGCTTTCTGTTGCCGTCTACAATCACTACAAGCGCCTGGAGGCCAGTGGCCGCAAGGACGAGGTGGAGCTTTCCAAGAGCAATATCCTGCTCATCGGACCGACCGGTTCCGGTAAAACCCTGCTGGCCGAAACACTCGCACGCTTGCTGAATGTACCGTTCACCATTGCCGATGCCACCACGCTGACCGAGGCGGGTTATGTTGGCGAGGATGTCGAAAATATCATCCAGAAGCTGCTGCAGAAGTGTGACTACGATGTTGACAAGGCGCAGACCGGTATCGTCTACATCGACGAAATCGACAAGATTTCCCGCAAATCAGATAACCCTTCCATCACCCGTGATGTGTCCGGTGAAGGTGTGCAGCAGGCGCTGCTGAAACTGATCGAGGGAACCGTTGCTTCCGTGCCGCCGCAGGGTGGGCGCAAGCATCCCCAGCAGGAATTCCTGCAGGTGGATACCTCGAATATCCTGTTCATCGTTGGCGGTGCGTTCGCCGGGCTGGAAAAAATCATCAAGGGTCGCTCCGAGAAGGGCGGTATCGGTTTCTCGGCGGAGGTCAAGACCGTCGATGAAGATGTGAATGTCGGCGAGATTCTCTATGAGGTCGAACCGGAAGACCTGATCAAGTTCGGTTTGATCCCGGAATTTGTCGGTCGTCTGCCGGTGGTGGCCACGCTCGAAGAGCTGGATGAAGATGCGCTGGTGCAGATCCTGACCGAGCCCAGGAATGCGCTGACCAAGCAGTATGCCAAGCTGTTTGACATGGAAGGCACGGAAATCGAGTTCCGTGAGGATGCGCTGCGGGCCGTGGCGAGAAAGGCCATGGATCGTAAGACCGGCGCCCGTGGTTTGCGGACCATCATGGAGCACGTGCTGCTCGATACCATGTATGAATTGCCGTCACTGGATAATGTCCAGAAGGTGGTCGTTGACGAGCGGGCTATTGCCGGCGAATCAGAGCCTTACCTGGTTTACGATTCCGAGCCGGAACAACGCGCTGTTTCCGACTAGCCTTCATTTTCAGTCCACGCTGCTTCAGGCTCGATGACGTTTCAGCCATCGGGCCAGTCGGCGTTTGCCTGCAAAAGAACTATACTGGCGGGAAATGACTTGTCGCGCCGGTGGTTATGCCGAGAACCATGGCTTGTTTCTTGCAGAAATCATTGTGGGGCATAAAACCGCCATTGAAATGTCTTATGGTGGGCCCCATATCTAACGTGCCGGGAGCCCGGTAAAACCGTAGCTCCCCTGATCAGAACCGGATACTGAGGTACTCTCCAATGGAGCATGACAAGAACGTCCCTGAAACAACAGACAACGAACCGACAGCCGTCGTCCCGGTTCTGCCGTTGCGCGATGTCGTTGTTTACCCACACATGGTCATCCCGCTGTTCGTCGGGCGCGAGAAATCGATCCACGCGCTGGAAACAGCGATGGATGACGACAAACGGATCTTGCTGGTCGCCCAGAAAAGCGCCGAAGTCGATGACCCGCAGGTGGAGGATATCCACGAAATCGGCACACTCTCCACCATCCTGCAGTTGCTGAAACTGCCCGATGGCACCGTCAAGGTGCTGGTCGAGGGTTCCGAACGCGCCAAAGTGGTGAAGTTTGAAACCACGGATGAATTCTTCTCGGCACAGATTGAACAACTGGGGCACGGCGAACAGGCTGGCGAGCGCGAAGTTGATGTGCTGATGCGTTCCCTGCTGACACTGTTCGACCAGTACGTGAAACTGAACAAGAAAGTCCCGCCGGAGATCCTGACATCCCTGTCCGGCATCGATGAACCCGGCCGCCTGGCGGATACTATCGCCGCACACATGGCGCTCAAGCTGGACGAAAAGCAGCGTATCCTCGAAATCGAGAATGTGCGCCAACGGCTTGAACACCTCATGGGCATGATCGAGGGCGAAATCGATGTCCTGCAGATCGAGAAGCGCATCCGTGGCCGCGTCAAGCAGCAGATGGAGAAGAGTCAGCGTGAGTACTACCTGAACGAACAGATGAAAGCCATCCAGAAGGAACTGGGTGACATGGAAGATGTGCCCAACGAAGTGGACGAGTACCAGGAAAAGATCGAAAAAGCAGGCATGAGCAAGGAAGCGAAAGAAAAGGCCATGTCCGAGTTGAACAAGCTCAAGATGATGTCGCCGATGTCCGCCGAAGCTACTGTGGTACGCAACTACATTGACTGGCTGGTCAGTGCGCCGTGGAAAAAACGCACCAAGATCCGTCACGACCTGGCACGTGCCCAGAAAGTACTGGACGAAGATCATTACGGTCTGGACAAGGTCAAGGAGCGTATTCTTGAGTACCTCGCCGTTCAGCAGCGCGTGCGCAAGCTGAAAGGCCCGATCCTGTGCCTGGTGGGGCCACCCGGTGTCGGCAAGACCTCGCTGGGTCGTTCCATTGCGCGTGCGACCAATCGCAAGTTTACCCGTATGTCACTCGGTGGTGTGCGTGACGAGGCCGAGATCCGTGGTCATCGCCGTACCTACATCGGTTCACTGCCGGGCAAGATCATCCAGAACCTCGCCAAGGTCGGTGTGCGCAATCCACTGTTCCTGCTGGACGAGATCGACAAGATGTCCATGGACTTCCGTGGCGATCCGTCATCCGCATTACTGGAAGTGCTGGACCCGGAGCAGAACTCGACTTTCGGTGACCACTACCTGGAAGTGGAGTTTGATCTGTCCGATGTGATGTTCGTTGCAACGTCCAACTCACTGAATATCCCGGGTCCATTACTGGATCGTATGGAAGTCATTCGCATCCCCGGTTACACCGAGGACGAGAAGGTCAATATCGCAATGCGTTACCTGTTGCCCAAGCAGGTCAAGAATGCCGGTCTCAAGGAAGGCGAGCTGAGTGTCAGTGAGAAAGCCATCTACGATATCGTGCGGTTCTACACGCGTGAGGCGGGTGTGCGAAATCTCGAACGCGAGCTGGCCAAGATCTGCCGCAAGGTGGTCAAGGAACTGTTGCTGACGGAAGGCAGGGACAGCATTTCCGTGACACCGCGTAACCTGGAAAAGTATCTGGGTGTACGCCGCTTCCGTTATGGACTGGCCGAGGAAAACGATCAGATCGGTCAGGTTACCGGTCTGGCCTGGACCGAAGTCGGTGGCGAACTGCTGAGTATCGAATCCACCATCGTTCCCGGCAAGGGGCGGCTTATTCACACCGGCCAGCTGGGTGAAGTGATGCAGGAGTCGATCCAGGCGGCGACCACAGTGGTGCGCAGTCGTGCCGAGGCGCTGGGTATCGAGGAAGATTTCTACCAGAAATACGATATCCACGTGCATGTGCCGGAAGGCGCCACGCCGAAAGATGGTCCGAGTGCCGGTGTCGGCATGTGTACGGCGCTGGTATCCGCGCTGACGCGTATCCCGGTCCGTGCAGACGTTGCCATGACCGGTGAGATCACGCTGCGTGGTGAAGTTCTGCCTATTGGCGGGCTCAAGGAAAAACTGCTGGCAGCCCATCGCGGCGGTATTTCCACAGTCCTGATTCCGGAAGAGAATCGCAAGGATCTCGCGGAAATTCCCAGGAACGTCAAGGACAAGCTGGAGATTCTTCCTGTTAAATGGATTGACGAAGTGCTGGAAATTGCCCTGCAGCATCCGCCTGTCCCGCTCCCCGGCAAGGGCGAGGGAAAGGCCACTGAGAAAATCAAGGACAAGTCCAAAACCGGGGGCAAGGGTAAGGCGCTTCGTACGCACTGACATTTTGTCCCGGGCCCGTCTTGCGTGTAATTGTGTATCTTTTACACGCAAGACGGGCTTTTTATTTGACCTGTCTGCAATACCCTTGGTATAAAACCGGGCGTGCGTTCGGGGGCTGAGGAACAAACCTTTTTATAACGGGGTTTGAACTGTCTGGTTCTGGCCCCGGTGCGCGATCCGAATTATAATTTCCATTTTGATGTTGAGGGCCAAACTCGATGAATAAAGCCGAACTGATTGACGCCGTTGCAAGCTCCGCTGACCTGTCCAGGGCGGACGCAACACGGGCCGTCGACGCCGTGATTGACACCATTACCGAAACGCTGCGTAAGGGTGATTCAGTCACGCTCGTAGGTTTTGGCACTTTTGAAGTTCGCGCCCGTGCCGCGCGTGCCGGACGCAATCCCCAGACCGGTGAAACCATCCAGATCAAGGCGTCAAACTCGCCTGCATTCAAGGCTGGTAAAGCGTTCAAGGATGCCGTAAACTAGCGCGCTTTCCTCGAGGGTGCTTAGCTCAGCTGGGAGAGCGTCGCCCTTACAAGGCGAATGTCGGGGGTTCGATCCCCTCAGCACCCACCAGGGTTATGGAGCGGTAGTTCAGCTGGTTAGAATACCGGCCTGTCACGCCGGGGGTCGCGGGTTCGAGTCCCGTCCGCTCCGCCACCTTAAGCAGAACGGGCGTCCACATGGGCGCCCGTTTTTCTTTTCAGGGCGCTATAATGCGCCTTCTTCAGCAATTCGAACAAGACACAGATAGCGGGATTTACCTATGTTGCAAGCGTTTCGCAATACGGTCATGGGCTGGTTGGGCTGGATCATTATCGGGCTTGTGATCATGACGTTCGCCCTTTTCGGGCTGGGCTCCTATTTGCAGGACAAGAGCCGGGTTTACGTGGCCAAGGTCAATGATGTGGAGATTTCACCCGGAGATCTGCAACAGGCTTACCAGCAACAGCGGGCCCGTATGCAGGAAATGATGGGCGACGCTTATAACCCTGCGCTGATTGACGACAAACGTCTTCGTCAGCAGGCGCTTGACGGGTTGATCAACCGTGAGCTGTTGTTGCAGGCCGCGCGGGATAATGGTCTGACCATCAGTGATGAACTGCTGGCTGCACAGATTCATGCAATTCCGGCTTTCCAGGAAGACGGGGCATTCTCCGAACAGAAGTACCGCAATATGGTGAGCCTGCAGGGACGCAGCGTTTCCGAAGTTGAGTTTTCCACCCGCCAGAGCATGCTTGCCGAGCAATTGCTCACCGGGTTGACCGGAACGGTGTTTGTTACACCGGGTGAACTGGATCATGCCTACAGCCTGCAAAACCAGAAGCGTGATTTTTCCTACCTGATCGTTTCGGCAAAGCCGTTTGAGTCGATGGTTGATATCAGTGACGAACAAATCCAGCAATACTACGAAGCGCACGCAGATGATTTCATGGTGCCGGAACGAGTGAAACTCGCCTACCTGCGACTGACCGGCGAACAGCTGGGCGATTCACTGGAAGTGGATGAGTCCGAACTCGAATCCCTGTACGAAGAGCGCAAGGCTTCCCTGAAGACAAAGGAACAACGCCGTGCCAGCCATATTCTCATCACTGTAGCGCCTGATGCAGATGAGGATACCCTCGCACAGGCAAGGGCCGAGGCTGATGCTGTACGTGCCCGGCTGGAAGCAGGAGAGGATTTTGCCGAACTGGCGAAACAAAGCTCGGATGATCCCGGTTCTGCAAAGCTGGGTGGTGACCTGGGTTTCATGAGTCCTGGCGATATGGTGCCGGAGTTCGATAAAACCGTATTTGCCATGAACAAGGGCGATATTTCGGAACCGATCCGTACTCAGTATGGCTTTCATATTATCAAGCTGACCGATATCAAGGGGGGTGAAATCCCCCCCCTTGCTGAAATACGTGATGACCTCATCCACGAAATACAGCAAGACAAGGTCAATGACCTGTTCTACGAACAACTCGAACAGCTTACCGACCTCAGTTACGAGAACCCGGATTCGCTGGATGCCGCTGCCGAGGCGCTGGGCCTGGAAATTCAGACCAGCGACTGGCTCGATGCAAATGGTGGCCCGGGTATCGGTCAGTACCCGAAAGTTATCGCCGCGGCATTTTCTGACGATGTGCTGGAAGCCGGTAACAACAGTGAGCCAGTGGAAGTTGCACCCAACGACGTGATTGTCGTGCGTGTCGAAGAGCGGCAGCCCGCACACCAGGCGCCACTGGAAGACGTGCGTGACAAGGTGGTGGCGCGTCTTAAACACGAGCTGGCGGCCCAGGCAGCCCGTACACGCGGGGAAAGTCTCCTGGCGCGTCTGGAACAAGGTGGCGCCACACTGGAAGAACTGAATAACGAGGATTACTACGCATTCAGAAAAGCCGAGGGCGTTACACGCGCCTCCGCAGGTTACAACCCTGAAGTCATGCGCAAGGCCTTCAGTCTTGCCCATCCACAGGACGACAAGCCGGTGGATTACAGTTTTGCCCTGTCCAATGGCGATTTTGCGCTGATACGCCTGAGGGCTGTCACTGATGGTGACCCTGCAGAACTGAAACCCGAAGCGCGCAAACAAATGGCGCGTGGCTTCGAGAACCTGTACCGCTCTCTGGAAATGGATACCCTGATCCGCGACCTGCGTGCCAGGGCCGACATAGTGATTCCGCAGGATAGCGAGTAAGCGCCGCCCGTATGCTGCGCCTCCAGCTCCACTGGCAGATACTGATCGCGCTGGTGCTGGCGGTGATCGCCGGGCGCCTGAGCGGGACAGACGGTGTCCTGTTCGGCATCAAGTTCTACCCCGTCTACGAATTCATCGGCGCATTGTTTATGAATGCGCTGAAAATGATCATCGTTCCGCTGATCGTTTCGACCATCATCACGGGCGTTGCGGGTATGGGGAATACGCATGGGCTGGGACGGCTGGGCGGGAAGACACTGCTGTTTTACCTGACCACCAGCCTGCTGGCGATTGTGGTGGGCCTGATATTCGTCAACCTTATTACTCCCGGTATTATCGACGGCACCCCGGCACGCGAAGTGCTGGGTCTGAGCGAGGCAGCAGCCACTGAAGCGGCGCAGAAAGTACAGGGGCGTTCTGCATCAGACCTGACGGGTGTATTTCTCAGTATGGTTCCACCCAACGTCGTGGCTGCCGCGGCCAACGGCCAGATGCTCGGGCTGATCTTTTTCAGTTTGCTGTTCGGTTATTTCCTTTCACGCATCGACCGTGAAGCCGGTGATGTGCTGTCACGTTTCTTTTCGGGCGTTGCAGACATCATGATGTTGATGACCACACTGATCATGAAGTTCGCACCACTGGGTGTGTTTGGCCTGGTGGCAAAGACCGTCGCCAGCATCGATGCCGAGCAGCTCAATAATCTTGCCTTTACACTTGGCAATTTCACCTTTAGCGTACTGGCGGCGCTGGCGTTCCATATGTTTGTCACCTTGCCGCTACTGTTGTGGCTGGTCGGGCGGGTCAACCCGGTAAAGCAGTTCCAGGCCATGATGCCAGCCATGCTGACTGCCTTTTCCACCGCCTCGTCATCGGCAACCCTGCCGCTGACCATCGAGTGCGTGCGTGACAATGCAAAAGTTTCCAACCGTACCGCGAGTTTTGTTTTGCCGCTTGGCGCTACCGTGAACATGGACGGTACGGCATTGTATGAATGTGTTGCCGCGATGTTTATTGCCCAGGCTTACGGGTTGCAGCTGGACCTGGTTACCCAGTTTACGGTGGTGCTGGTGGCGCTGTTGACGTCAATTGGCGTGGCGGGTATTCCGGCGGCGAGTCTGGTGGCGATTACGATTATTCTTGCCACCATCGGGCTGCCGGCGGAGGCTGTGGGCCTGATTCTGGCGGTGGATCGTATTCTGGATATGTTCCGGACGTCGGTTAACGTGTTCAGTGATTCCTGTGGGGCGGTGATTATTGCGCGGACTGAAGGGGAGGTGGGGGTTGGGCGGGGGTGATGTTTTTCGTCGAGGGCGGGCGGGCCTTTTTTCAGACAGCGGTTTGCCCGCTACGCGGGTTCCCTGCGCTTCTCGGACTGTTGCGCGCTCGCTAAACTCGCGATCCGCGCTGTCGCGCGAATCACTCAGACAACGCTCGCTTCTTCGCAACAGTCCTGCGATGCTCGGCTGCATCGATGTCTGAAACAGCACCGACCCACCCCCGACTTGCTCCGTGCTGGACTCTGTTCCATCCCGTCATTGCGAGCGCAGCGAAGCAATCTCCCATAGATTTACACCCGACTCAAAAGATTGCCGCGCTGCGCGCGCAATGACGGGATGGTGGCAACGCGGCCA